>DAIRFL010000190.1:0-3769 GCA_036795105.1 Flavobacteriaceae bacterium
TTATAAGGCAGTGCTTTTTTGTAGATCAAACGCAGTAATGAGTTTTGATTTTAAGCCCTTAGAAGCTTCAACCAGTGGGAGTCGAACCTTTGGCGTTCCGTAACCTAAATGGCTACACAACACTTTAATTCCACTCGGGTTTCCCTCTTCAAAAATCAACTCGGATAGTGAAGCTAAGCGCTGGTCAATTTCATTTGCCATTGAGGTCTCTGAGTTTAAAGCGGCAGAAATCATCGTGGAAAATTCTTTTGGCACCGCCTGCCCAAGGACTGAAATTACTCCTGATCCACCAGCTAATACTGATTGAGCAGCAGTTGCGTCATCTCCAGATATAACTAAGAAGTCTTCCTCAGTTCTAGAAACTAATTGTTGAATCTTTTCGATAGAACCAGCAGCTTCCTTAATACCGATAATATTTGGAATTGATGAGAGCTCAACAATGGTATCTACGCTCATATCTACACCAGTTCTTCCCGGTACATTATAGAGAATAATATCTTTAGAAGTAGATTCTGCTACAGCTTTAAAGTGAGCTTTCAGACCCCTTTGACTTGGCTTGTTGTAATATGGAGTAACCGATAAGATTGCAGCAAAATCAGAGAGATCAACTCGCTGGAGTTCCTCTATGAGTGCCGCTGTATTATTAGATCCCATTCCCAGAACTAAGGGAACTCTTTTCTTGGTTGCCAAAACTACCGTATCGATAATCATTTGTCGCTCTGATGAATTCAGACATACAGTTTCTGCAGTAGTACCTAATACCACTAAATAATCGACTCCAGAATTGATGTTGAAATCAACTAATTCTGATAGTGCCTGGGTGTCGACCGCTCCATTTTCAGTAAATGGGGTAATTAACGCTACAGCTGTTCCTTTTAAATCACTCATTTTTTAAAACATCCAAACGGGATGTGTATTTTTCTAGTTCTTTTAGAACCTCATCACAGGAATAAGAATCCATATTAATTATTAAATCACAGAGTCTAGGATCATTCGTTCCTAAACCAATTCTAAAAGAGGATTTGGTATGAGCGCTTATCCACTGTAAGCTCGAATCCTTTATCGTATAGAGTTGAATGAGTATTCTATAGGGATTGTCAGTGAAAAAATTTACTTCAGGATGATTAATTCCCGACTTGCGATCCGGACTTAATGATTTAAGAGCCACAGTGGTCGAATAATCATCCTCTATTTGTGAATTGATCGTCAAAAGAGTTACTCTAGCTCTATTTACCTTAAATAGTGCTGATAACCGATCTTTTAACAAATCATTGTCACACCAAGATTCATCTACAATACATCCAATCGTTTTTTGACTAGTTTCTGTAAATCTCAAGGAGTCATCATCTAATATCTTTTGAAGATTTTTGATGAATTTATAAGCGTTGTATTTTTTAATTAACCTCTTAAAGAACATATTCATTTAGTTGCGCACTAAATAACAGTGCAAATATAAAACCTTTATACATCTTAAATAATAAACAAATTGTTACATATTTAACAATGCTATTCAATCATAGCCTTAAACTCTTCCTCCGATATGATGGGAACACCTAGTGATTCCGCCTTCTGGCGTTTTGAAGGACCCATATTGTCTCCAGCGACCAAATAGTCTGTTTTTGAAGATATTGATGAGGAAACCTTTGCTCCATTATCTTTGATAAGCGTTTTTAGTTCATCTCTTGAAAACAGACTAAACACTCCTGATACAACAAAAACCTTGCCTTTTAAAAGATCCGATTGAGACATCAGCTTTTCTTCAGAAAGTGAAAGTTGAAGACCATAAGATTTTAATCGCTCTACGATCATACTGTTGTTGAGATCTTGGAAAAACTCCAGTACGCTTTCAGCAATACGCTCTCCAATCTCATCTACAGCGACGAGCTCCTCAAAGGAAGCCCTTGCCAATGCGTCAATCGATTTAAATGCCATTGCTAGTTTCTCAGCTACCGTCTCTCCGACAAAACGAATACCTAAAGCAAACAACAACTTCTCAAAAGGTTTTTGTTTTGATGCTGCGATCCCTTCTATCATATTCGCTGCTGATTTTTCTGCCATTCGCTCGAGTCCAATTACATCATCGACTTGTAGGGTGTATAAATCCGCATAATTAGCAATGAGTCCCGCTTGAAATAAGAGCTGTACCGTCTCTGCTCCAATACCATCTATATCCATGGCTTTTCTAGAGATAAAATGTTCTATTCTACCTGTTATTTGAGGGGGACAACCATAGGTGTTGGGACAATAATGTTTAGCATCCCCATCTTGTTTACTAAGTTTAGTATCACATTCTGGACAATGATCAATAAATGCAATGGGGGTGGTTTTATCGGATCTCTTAGCAAGATCAACTCCAACTATTTTAGGAATGATTTCTCCACCTTTTTCAACAAAGACCGTATCTCCTATTCGAAGATCGAGTTTTTGCATCTGATCTGAATTGTGTACGGAAGCTCTTTTGACGACAGTACCAGCTAATAAAACAGGCTTGAGGTTCGCTACAGGAGTAATCGCTCCTGTTCTTCCCACTTGATAGCTGATCGATTCTAAAAGCGTTGCCTTTTGTTCTGCCTTAAATTTATAGGCGATAGCCCATCGAGGAGCTTTAGAAGTAAAGCCTAATTCTTCTTGCTGGGCAAAAGAATTTATCTTAATTACCACTCCATCAGTTTCGTATGGCAATTCATGTCTGGCCTGATCCCAGTAATCTACAAAGTCAAACACTTCTTCGATCGTCTTACATTCCTTAGCAGTATCGGGTATTTTAAAGCCCCACTCTCTTGCCTTATTGAGAAAGTTCATCTGATTCTCAATATTCATTTCATCTGAGGCTATACCGTAGATTAAACAGTCTAAAGGACGCTGCGCTACCAAAGTGCTATCCTGAAGCTTTAAACTACCAGAGGCTGTATTTCTAGGATTCATATAGGGCTCTTCTCCCTCAGCTAGTCGCTGTTCATTCATCTTATTAAAACCTTCTAATGGAAGGATGATCTCCCCTCTTAGTTCCATTGATTCTGGAAATTCGCCCTTTAATGAAAGTGGAATTGATTTAATCGTTCGAATATTCGCAGTCACTTCATCTCCCTGAATACCATCTCCTCTGGTAACAGCTTTTATCAATTGGCCATTTTCATAGGTGAGATTTATGGAGGCACCATCGTATTTTAATTCACAGGTATAACTAAATGAATCATCCGAAAGATTCTTCGCAACTCGAGCCTGCCAATCCAATAAATCTTGACGATCGTAAGAATTGTCAAGTGAATACATTCGATAAGAATGTACGATGGTATTGAAATTCTTGGTCACTTCCCCTCCTACTCGTACTGTTGGTGAATTTGGGTCGTAAAATTCCGGATGCTGAGCCTCCAAGTCCTGAAGCTCTTTGAGCAACATATCAAAGTCATAATCACTTATAGTGGGTTGGTCTAGAACATAATAATTGTAATTGTGTTCTCTTAGCGCTGCTCTTAATGCTTCTATTTTATCTTTTGTATTCATCCTATTGCCGATACTATTCGATGCTTACCAAAGCGATCGTTTATTAATTGTACTTCTAAATATCCTAATTCATTTAATAAGTCTACCGTCGCTGCTCCAAAGGCTTCGTTAATTTCAAAACAAAGCATCCCTCCCGAATTTAAATGATCTTTAGACAACATCGCAATTTTTCTGTAAAAAAGCAAGGGATCCTCATCAGGTACAAAAAGTGCTAAATGAGGTTCGTGATCCAATACATTAGGATTCATTTCACTCTTTTCTAGAT
>DAIRFL010000012.1:0-20181 GCA_036795105.1 Flavobacteriaceae bacterium
GTCCTTTAATCTCTTATGTAACTTCGCTTGCCTTTGTGTTTGTAGCTCTTTTAAACCCATTATTATCTGGGATTGCCGATTATTTAGGGAATAAGAAATTGTTTTTGAAAATGTTCGCCTATTTAGGAGCCATCTCTTGTATAGCGATGTATTGGTTTTCATTAGATTTTATCTATTACAGTTTAGCTTGTTATTTCTTTGGATTAGTAGGTTTTTGGATATCCTATGCATTTTGTAATTCTTATTTGCCCGATGTAGCAAATGAAGATCAACAAGATTGGATTAGTGCAAGGGGATTTTCTTTGGGATATATCGGTTCAGTACTTCTTTTGCTTTTTGATTTGGCAATGGTGATGAACCCCCAATGGTTTGGAATCACGGATAGTCCTTCTGATCCTGCAGCAGTCAAAGCGATGCGCTATTCCTTTGTAACTGTTGGAATTTGGTGGATTGTATTTTCTCAATACACCTTTTACTATATGCCTAAGGGCTATAAAAAAGAAGGAGAGCGAGTACACCTGCTTTTAAACGGAATTAAGGAATTGAGACTCGTCTATGCTAAACTCAGTGAGAGTCCTCGTTTAAAGAGCTTTTTAAAAGCCTTTTTTGTCTACGGTATGGCTGTTCAGACGATTATGCTCGTAGCTGCCTTTTACGGGGAAGAAAAAATTGATTGGGGCTCCGATCAGATGCGAACAACAGGACTAATTATCAGTATGCTCGTCATACAATTAGTAGCCATTCTAGGAGCAACGCTTACAGCTAAAGCTTCTTCTCGATACGGTAATATTCCTGTACTGATACTATTAAATGTGATTTGGATTTGTATCTGTGTCTATGCCTTCTTTATGGAAACTCCAACTGATTTTTATACAGCAGCTGGATGTGTCGGTATGGTTATGGGGGGAATTCAAGCCTTGTCTCGTTCGACTTATTCGAAGATGTTACCAGAAACGGAGGATACTGCTTCCTATTTTAGTTTTTACGATGTAGCTGAAAAAATAGGGATCGTTATCGGAACTTTTATCTATGGAGCAATTGCTCAAATAACAGGAGACATCAAGTTTGCAATAATAATTTTAGGACTGTTCTTTATAGGAGGAGCCCTCTTATTAACCAGAGTTAACAAGAAGGCTCTATCACTAAATTAATCGATTAATTAATTTTTAATTAAATCTCCAGATCCAATGATTCTCGAATCAACTTTTGGGTTTCCTTTGTAGTGTACATCTCCAGAACCCGCTATTCTCACTTGAAGACGCTCAGAAACGAATACTGAGGCATCTGCTGATCCTGAAATATTTATATCAGCAATTTTGGCATTTAAGTCATAAGCATGAACATCTCCAGAACCTGCGATATTAACATCTAAACTTTGAGTAGAACCATCTAAGGTAGTCTCTCCCGAACCTGAAATGTTGACGTCTATTTCAGAGGCCTTTACATCTAATTCAATATCTCCAGATCCAGCGATAGTTACATCTAATTCCGTAGTGTCAATAGCTGCGTAAATGTCTCCTGAACCAGAGAGTACAGTTTTAAATTTAGGACTCTCTAATCGAAACTTACTGGTGATGCTTCCTGATCCTGATAGGGTCATCCCATTGATATCCTTTACAGGAATACTGATTAAAATAGGGGTCTTTCTCGATGGTATTAGTTCGACTAATCGTTTTGATTTAATCGTGAGCGTTCCATTTTTAACAAAGACTTCAATATTGTCTAATAAGTTAGATTCTCCTGTGAGTTCAATACTTCCTTCTGTTCCTTTAACTAGAGTCGTATCAAAAAAACCTGCAATCTTAACACTGTCGTAATCTCCTACATTGTGAACGATTGTTTTGCTGTCTCCATTTCCTCTAATTCTCTTTCCCCATTGGGCGTTTGTCGGCACTGAAATCAATGCTATTGCGACAAGTAGTAATAATTTTTTCATGACGTATCTTTAGTGTTTATTAATTGAATTTTTTTCTGAATTTAATATGACCATAAGAGGTTTTGAGATCGATCAAACCATTGTTTTCTGATCGACCATAAGTTCCCTTATAGTGCTTGGTACTCGACTTCTCATTTCTAAAATACAGATCGAATAAATCAGCATCTAAACCATCTACAGAGGTGTATTTAGAGTTGATTTCAAAATTGAAATTAACATCCTCAGTATAGCTAATTTTTACTCCTGTATAATCGGTATCCATGCTGATGGATTCAATCGAATTAGAAATCATCCCAATTGTAATTTTACCGTAATCTGCATCTAAATTTGCAGCTTTTCCCAAGAGATTAACTTCGATATCTGCATAGTCGCTATTCCCGTCTATCACATTGATTGCTTCGACGGAAAGGCTTCCGTAATCTAAGTCGTAAGTTCCATTGATCGACTTTCCAAAATTGCTATGACTGTAATCAGCGTTTAAGTCGAATGTTTCAATTTCACCTACCGAAATATCGGTATAATCTAAATTGATTTTAGCATTTTTGATATAATCCGCTTCTAGTTTAGAGTAATCCATGTCGATGCTATTGCGCTCGTTAAAAAGAGATCCCAAAACAATTTTACCGTAATCGTGAGTGAGTTTAACAGAGCCCTTTGATTCATCGATAAAGGTATCTCCGTATTTGTTTTTAATATCGAGCTCAACGCTAATGGGTACATGGATGTAGTAATTGATTTTGTAGTTGACATTGGAATTAAACCAATTAAACCAATTATTAGTGCTTTCGATATAGGTTTTTGCACTTACCATATGACTGTTTCCACTGAATTCAACAGAAATATCATCTAGTTTGTCTTCAACCTTAGATTCGTTATTACCAGTGGTTCTAATCACGACTTCGATAGAAATCTCATCGCGATCCCAGGGACTAATTTCTACGTTTCCGTATTTGTTTTCAATCATCAGTGTAGCATCCTTGTCTACCTTGTACGACTTGGACATTTTTTTCTCACGTGTATAGCGTCCTTCCGTAGGGTTTGCAAAAGCAAGAGCCGGTATTGCAAAGGATGTAATTAGTAAGTAAGTAAGTAACTGTTTCATCTTCTTATTGTTTTAAATCGTTTAAATCATTTGTCAATTGATCGAGAAGCTTAATTCTCGAATTGTAGTTATCAGTCATCGCTTTGATGATTTGTTGAGGATCACCGCCTTCTTTTAAATCTTTGTATAAGAGCTCAGCATCATTTTCAAGTTCAGTTAGTTCACTCAAGGCGTCTAGAATAATCAATCGTTCCTCTTTGGAAGTATAGCGATCAAGATCACTGGTTTTTTCTTCAATAATACTGTTGAAATACTGTGAGAAAGAAGCTATTTCAACCTGAGTTGAAGTAGGTTGGGATAGTGTACCAACACCGTAAACACCCAGCAGTATAGCAATAGCTGCAGCAATTTTTAAGAACGGAAATTTTGATTTGCTTGCTGAAGCTTTTTTGAGCTTCTTAGCAAATCGTATCTCATGTCCTTTTCTAGGCTCACCTTGATTTAATTCTTCGAGCTCCTGCTCGTTAAATACCTCTATTAAGAAATCTTCTTCCATTGTGGATCATTTGTTATTTCTGTTCTCAATCGATCTTTTGCTCTAGAGAGCAAGGTTCTACTTGTTCCTTCATTTATCTCAAGAATGCTTGCGATTTCTTGGTAATCGTAACCCTCTATGAGATTTAAGGTAAGAGCCATCGCATAACGTTCATTGAGGCTCTTGATCTTAGCGTAAATCCACCTTGTTTTATCGGTAATCTCTTCGCTATTGTGTTCATTAGTGTGCTCTTGAATTCTTGTTTCATCGATACTTAACCAATTCTCTTTGACTAATTTTCGATACTGAGCAATACTTTTATTAATCACTATTTTTTTAAGCCAGGCACCAAAACTCACTTGCCCTCGGTATTGATCTAAGTTTTTAAAAGCCGCCAAGAAGGCTTCTTGCATCACATCTTCAGCTAGAGCTTGTTCTTTTACAATTCTAAGCGCTGTGTTGAACATAGCCTTGTAATACAACTGATACAGTTGAAGCTGGGCTTTTTCGACTCCGTTTTTACAGGCTTCGAGTAGAAGGCTTAATTCGTTGCTATTCGCTTGGCTCAAAACTCTTAGTTCTTTATATTAATGATGCGTGAAAATTAAAATTGTTACACTTAGTGCATAAAAAAATTAAATTGGCACAGGAATTGTCTAATAAAGGTAGTAATAGCTAATGAATTAGCCTTAGATGAATGCTAATGAAGCACTTATTACTAAAAAGGAATTATAACTATAAAGTCGTCAAGGTCATTAAAGTGACAATATGACGCTAAAATATACCTATGAAAGATCGAAAGTTTTTAAGTATTGACAGTATGTCATTTCAAGGATTGGATGAAGATGCAGATTTGATTCCATTGATGACCCCTGAGGATGAAGAGGAAATCAATAGGGAACCGCTTCCTGAGCGCTTGCCTATATTGCCTTTGAAAAACACGGTATTGTTTCCAGGGGTGGTAGTTCCTATCACTGCTGGTCGCGACAAGTCAATACAACTCTTAAACGATGCCAATAACGGTTCTAAAGTAATCGGAGTAGTCGCTCAAAAAGACGAACAAGTCGAAAATCCCAAAGGAGACGATATTTACCATACAGGAGTAGTAGCGAGAATTTTAAGAGTGCTTAAAATGCCCGACGGAAATACAACGGTGATTATACAGGGAAAGAAACCCTTTGAAATCACTGAAATAGTAACCGATACTCCCTATTTACAAGCCAATGTAAAATCAACTCCATGGACTAAACCTGAAGATGCTGATAATGAGTTTGGTGCTATTATCGAATCCATCAAGGATCTGGCATTGAAGATTATCAAGAACAATCCTAATTTGCCTTCTGAGGCTTCTTTTGCTATTAAGAATATTGAGAGTAATTCATTTTTGATCAATTTTGTATGCTCCAACCTCAGTATAACAGTTAAGGAAAAACAGAAATTATTAGAGTTAAACGACCTTACAGAAAGAGCCTTAGCGACTCTAAAGTTTATGAATGTTGAACTTCAAAAGCTTCAGCTTAAAAACGATATTCAATCTAAGGTTCGAACCGATTTAGATCAACAACAGCGCGATTACTTCTTACATCAACAGCTCAAGACGATTCAGGAAGAACTCGGAGGAGTTTCTTACGAAGAAGAAGTCAATGAGATGGCTGAAAAGGCAAAGGATAAAAAGTGGAGTAAGAAGGTAGGAGAACACTTCAATAAAGAGTTGTCTAAGCTACAGCGAATGAATCCACAGGTTGCCGAATACGGAATTCAACGAAACTATCTAGAACTCTTTTTGGAACTTCCATGGAACGAGTTTTCAAAGGATTCTTTTGATTTAAAAAAGGCAGAAAAAATTCTAGACAGAGATCACTTTGGCTTGGAAGAGGTTAAGAAGCGTATCATTGAGCACTTAGCAGTCTTAAAGCTCAGAAACGATATGAAATCACCTATTATCTGTCTTTACGGACCTCCAGGAGTAGGGAAGACCTCTCTCGGTAAATCAATTGCAGAAGCCCTAGGTAGATCCTATGTGAGAATGTCTCTAGGGGGACTCAGAGATGAGGCTGAAATTAGAGGTCATAGAAAGACCTATATAGGAGCGATGCCAGGAAGGATTATTCAAAATATCAAGAAAGCTGAAACTTCAAATCCAGTATTTATTCTCGATGAGATCGATAAGCTTTCAAACAGTTATCAAGGAGATCCCTCTTCTGCAATGCTCGAAGTATTAGATCCAGAACAAAACAGTGATTTCTACGATAATTTCTTAGAGATGGGGTACGACCTTTCTAAGGTGATGTTTATTGCAACAGCAAATAATTTATCGACGATTCAACCAGCTCTTTTAGATCGTATGGAACTCATTAATGTGAGCGGTTATACGATTGAAGAAAAGGTGGAAATCGCCAAGAGACACTTGCTTCCTAAACAACTCAAGGAACACGGGCTCTCTAAGGATGATCTCAAAATAGCCAAACCACAATTAGAAAAGATTGTTGAAGGGTATACAAGAGAATCTGGAGTGAGAAGCTTGGAAAAACAAATAGCAAAGATGGTGCGATTTGCAGCAAAATCTATTGCTATGGAAGAGGAGTACGATTTAAAGGTGGCCAATGATCAGGTTGAAAAAGTATTGGGAGTTCCACGATTGGAACGCGATAAGTATGAAAATAATGAAGTAGCAGGTGTTGTTACTGGCTTAGCATGGACCCGAGTAGGAGGAGATATTCTCTTTATCGAATCGACACTTTCTAAGGGAAAAGGAATGTTGTCCATTACTGGAAATCTCGGAAAAGTAATGAAGGAATCAGCGACCATTGCTTTGGAATACATCAAGGCAAATGCTGATTATTTCGGTATTGAACCAGCTGTTTTCGATCGATATAACATCCATATTCACGTTCCTGAGGGGGCAACTCCAAAGGATGGGCCAAGTGCAGGGATTACCATGTTAACCTCACTGATATCACTACTTACACAGCGCAAAGTAAAGAGCAAACTCGCCATGACAGGAGAGATTACTCTTCGCGGGAAGGTGCTACCAGTAGGAGGGATCAAAGAGAAGATTCTAGCGGCAAAGAGAGCGCGTATCAAAGAGATCATTCTCTGTGAAGAAAACAAAAAAGACATCCTAGAAATCAATGAAAAATATTTAAAAGGTTTAACTTTCCACTATGTAAGTGAAATGAGTGAGGTTATCGATATCGCACTCACCAAGCAAAAAGTTAAAAACGCCAAAGTCATTAAATAGTTGAACAACAAGAAGATAACCATAGCGATAGATGGCTATTCATCTACAGGAAAGAGCACCATGGCAAAGCAACTTGCTAAGATTTTGGGCTATATATACGTAGATTCTGGAGCCATGTATCGCTCAGTTACTCTTTTTGCGATGCAACAACAGCTGATTAATAGTGATTCTTCAGTTCATAAGGATGCCTTGATTCAAGCCTTAGAAGATCTTCGTGTGGAATTTGTGTTCAATGAGCAAAAAGGCTATTCAGACATCTATCTAAACGGTCTTGATGTATCGGATCAAATTAGATCGATAGCGGTTTCCAATAATGTAAGTATTATAGCAGCAATTCCCGAGGTAAGAACAAAGCTGGTGAGTATTCAGCAAGAACTCGGAAAGAACAAAGGGGTGGTTATGGATGGTAGAGATATCGGCACTGTAGTGTTTCCAGATGCTGAACTCAAATTCTTTGTGAGTTGTTCTGCACAGACAAGAGCTGAACGACGTTATAAGGAACTCATCGCTTCTGGAGCTTCTGTTTCTTTTGAGGAAGTTTTGGAAAATATAAAAAAGCGAGATCTATTAGATACTACCAGAGCTGTTTCTCCACTAGTACAGGCCGATGACGCTATTCCTGTAGACAATTCTAATATGAGCCACCAAGAGCAGTTAGACCTTATTTTGGATTACGCTCATAAAAAAATAGAAGAAAACTAATTTTTTTCTCACTTAACTGACTCTTTTTTAGTCAATTATTTTGCACAGCATTAAATTTAGATTAATTTTGCACTCCTTTTTAGCATTAAAGAGAGTGAAAAAGGGATTTTTTTAAAGATGTAAAACACTTCCGATCGCTGTGTTAACACTCTCAAGAGTCGGAATACAAAGAAAATCTTCAAATGGCTGAAGAAAAATCTACCCCTGCTGCTGAAGAACAACAAGCAGCTCCTGTAGCTCAAGAAGAGACTACACAAAACACACAAGAATTTTTAGACAATTTCAACTGGGACAAATACCAAGAAGGTATTGAGCGTGTTGATGATTCTAAATTAGAAGAATTCGAAAAATTAGTTTCTGAAAACTTTGTCGATACTGCTGACGAAGATGTAGTGGAAGGAACAGTTGTTTATTTAACTGATCGTGAAGCAATCATCGATATCAATGCAAAATCAGAAGGTGTGATCTCATTAAATGAGTTCCGTTACAACCCTGATTTAAAAGTAGGTGATAAGGTTGAGGTATTAATTGATATCAGAGAAGATAAAACTGGTCAATTAGTATTATCACACAGAAAAGCGAGAACGATTAAAGCATGGGATCGCGTTAACAATGCTCACGATAAGGAAGAGATTGTAACTGGATTCGTTAAGTGTAGAACTAAAGGAGGAATGATCGTTGACGTATTCGGAATCGAAGCATTCTTACCAGGTTCTCAAATCGATGTGAAGCCTATCCGTGATTACGACCAATACGTTGGTAAGAACATGGAATTCAAGGTGGTAAAAATCAACCACGAGTTTAAAAACGTTGTTGTTTCTCACAAAGCGCTTATCGAAGCTGATATCGAAGAACAAAAGAAAGAAATCATCGGTCAATTAGAAAAAGGACAAGTATTAGAAGGTGTTGTTAAAAACATTACTTCTTACGGAGTCTTTATCGACCTTGGTGGTGTTGATGGATTAATCCACATCACAGATCTTTCATGGAGCAGAATCAACCATCCAAATGAAGTGGTTGAATTAGACCAAAAATTAAATGTTGTAATCTTAGACTTTGACGATAATAAGTCTAGAATTCAATTAGGTCTTAAACAATTAGAAAAACACCCATGGGAAGCTCTTGGAGAAGAGTTGAAAGTTGGAGACAAGGTAAAAGGAAAAGTTGTTGTAATCGCTGATTACGGTGCTTTTGTTGAAGTTGCTGAAGGTGTTGAAGGATTGGTTCACGTTTCTGAAATGTCATGGTCTACTCACTTGCGTTCTGCTCAAGACTTTGTTAAAGTTGGAGATGAAGTAGAAGCAGTAGTATTGACTTTAGATAGAGAAGACCGTAAAATGTCTTTAGGAATCAAGCAATTAACTCCAGATCCATGGACTGATATCACTGAAAAATACCCTGTAGGTTCTAAACACAAAGGAATCGTTCGTAACTTTACTAACTTCGGTGTATTCGTAGAATTAGAAGAAGGAATCGACGGATTGATTTATATTTCTGACCTTTCTTGGACTAAGAAAGTGAAGCACCCATCTGAGTTTGTAACAGTTGGTGATACTTTAGAAGTAGTTGTATTAGAACTCGATGTTGACGGTAGAAAATTAAGTCTTGGTCACAAGCAAACTACTGACAACCCATGGGATAAATACGAAACTGAATTCGCTTTAGATACAGTTCACAAGGCTGCGATTAGTGAAATCGTAGACAAAGGAGCTACGATTGAATTTAATGAGGATATCACTGCATTCGTACCTCAACGTCACTTAGAGAAAGAAGATGGATCTAAGCTCGGAAAAGGTGAAGAGGCAGAATTCAAAATCATTGAATTCAACAAAGAATTCAAAAGAGTAGTTGCATCTCACACTGCGATCTTCAAAGAAGAAGAGAAGCGTGCGGTTAAAGCTGCTGTTAGAAAACAAGCTGCTAAAGCGGAGGAAGCAAAACCAACTTTAGGTGATGCTAACGAAGCATTACAAGCTTTAAAAGACAAGATGGAAGGGAAAAAGTAATCCTCTAAATCTTAACTAGATAGAAGCCCGAGTTCAATACTCGGGCTTTTTTATTGGCACATGTTCAAAAAATAGCTTAATTTTGCTACTCAAAGAGCTATATTACTAGCCTATGAGCCAAAAAAAACTGCTTTCCGCACAAGAGATCAATATCATTCTTCACAGATTGGCTTGTCAGCTTTTAGAAAATCATTTAGACTTTTCAGATACCCTACTCATTGGATTACAACCTAGAGGTTCTGCACTTGCAAAACGCTTGGTTAAAATTCTCAAAGAGGAATACAAGGTAGCGGATATCAAATTGGGATTCTTAGACATCACCTTTTACAGAGATGACTTTAGAAGAGGTGACAAGACTCTAAAAGCCAACAAGACTGATATTAACTTTATTGTCGATGATAAAAGAGTGGTGCTGATCGATGATGTTCTATTCACCGGAAGGAGCATTAGAGCTGCATTAACAGCGATTCAATCTTTTGGAAGACCGATGGAAGTAGAACTATTAACCCTGATAGACAGACGTTTTAGCAGGCATTTACCCATACAACCAGATTACAGAGGAAGACAAGTAGATGTCATTAATGAAGAGAAGGTTCAAGTGCTATGGGAAGAAGAAGACGGAAAAGACATTGTGTATTTAGTAAATTGATAAATCTATGAGCGAATTAAGTGTCAATCACTTATTGGGAATCAAATACCTAAACGAAAATGATATTCAACTCATTTTTGAGACGGCTGATCATTTTAAAGAAGTCATCAATCGATCCATTAAAAAAGTTCCTTCGCTAAGAGATATTACCATTGCCAACATCTTCTTTGAAAATTCTACAAGAACTAAATTGTCTTTTGAACTCGCTGAAAAAAGGCTCTCTGCAGATGTGATTAATTTCTCAGCTTCACAATCATCGGTAAAAAAAGGGGAAACCCTTATCGACACCGTCAATAATATTCTTTCTATGAAAGTGGATATGGTAGTGATGCGTCACTCCAATCCAGGAGCTGGAATCATGCTCTCAAAACACATAGATGCTGCGATTATCAATGCAGGTGATGGTGCTCACGAACACCCCACACAGGCACTTTTAGACTCTTTTTCGATTCGAGAGCGACTAGGAGATGTCGCAGGGAAAAAAGTGGTTATTGTAGGAGATATACTTCACTCAAGGGTGGCTCTATCCAATATCTTTGCCTTAAAGCTTCAGGGAGCAGAAGTAAAGGTTTGTGGTCCAAAGTCACTAATGCCAAAACACATAGAATCTCTTGGAGTAGGAGTAGAGACCGATCTTAGAAAAGCGCTCAACTGGTGTGATGTAGCGAATATGCTTCGAATTCAGAACGAACGTATGGATGTGAGTTACTTCCCCAATACTCGGGAGTATACCAAGCAATATGGACTCAATATGCCACTGCTCAACTCTTTGGACAAAGAGATTGTAGTAATGCATCCAGGCCCAATCAACAGAGGAGTCGAAATCACCTCTGAGGTGGCAGATTCACCTCAATCTATTATCTTGGATCAAGTTGAAAATGGAGTGGCCATTCGAATGGCTGTCATCTATCTATTAGCTTCAAAAATTAAATAATATGTTTGTAGATCAATTTCAAGATACTGTTATTTTATCTCAGGCAAATGACCCCTTTGCAGTCTTTCTTTCCAATTTTAAGAAGGATTACCAAAAGTGGAATTCTTTTCACATAATCATCAATTTAGAGGGAATTCACAAACTTCAAAATGAAGAATTATTAGAGCTATTACCCTTTGTTGAACAACAATTTGAAAAGCAAAAATCATTTGTTATTGTTTCTGATACCATAACTTATGAGGATGCTCCAGAAACCCTCATTATTGTTCCAACAATTCAAGAAGCAAAAGATGTGATCGAAATGGAGAACATCGAAAGAGATTTGGGATTGTGAAACTGACGATCTTAGGCTGTTATGCAGCTACTCCCAGAACCATCAGTAATCCAACCGCTCAGGTATTAGAATTTGGAAAGCACCTCTTTTTAATCGACTGTGGAGAAGGAACGCAGATTCAGCTCCGCAAATTAAAACTTCGATTTTCTAAAATCAACCACATCTTTATATCCCATTTACACGGAGATCACTTCTTTGGATTACCAGGACTAGTTGCGACTTTTCGTCTGTTAGGTAGAAAAACTCCACTGCATATTTACGGGCCAAAGGGAATTAAGGAGGCAGTGAGTCTGCTCTTAAAACTAGGGGATTCCTGGACCAATTATCTACTTCACTTTCACGAACTGTCTTCTGCTGATTCCGAGCTTGTTTTTGAAGATGAAAAAGTGACCGTACATACGATTCCATTAGATCACAGAGTGTATACCAACGGTTTTTTATTTAGAGAAAAGAAGCATCCAAGACGAATTGACAAAGATAAAATTGATCAATACCCCTTGGATAAGTATACCTACCAACAACTCAAAGACGGTAAAGACGTTGAAACTAGAGATGGTAGAATCATTTCAAACAAAGAACTTACCCTAGACCCTAAACCTTCTCAGTCCTATGCGTTTTGCAGTGATACTGCTTATAGTGAACCTATAGTGAAGTATCTTAAAAAGGTCGATGTTCTCTACCACGAGAGCACCTTTTTAAGCACTGAATCAGAATTGGCTCAAAAGACAAAGCACTCCACAGCTTCAGAGGCCGCAAGCATCGCTTCAAAAGCTGAAGTAGGAACATTAATACTCGGTCATTATTCAACGCGTTACGGTGATTTAAATGAGTTTGCAAAAGAAGCTCAACAAGTCTTCAGTGAAGTTTTATTGGCAGAGGACGGGAAGTCCTTTAAGTTTTAAAAACTTCTGTTTTTTCAATACCGAATTGTGCGTATCTTTGTTTTAGATGAAAAAAGACTTATCAGACTACAGAAAAGCCTATACCCGAGGAAATTTGTCTAAACAAACGGTTCCCGATAATCCCATGCAACTCTTTCAAGAGTGGTTTTATCAGGTGGACGAACAGTTTCCTGAAGATGAAGCTAATGCTTTTACACTGAGTACTATTGGACTTGATGGCTTTCCAAAGTCTCGAGTGGTACTCTTAAAAAAGTACTATGAAGAAGGCTTTATCTTTTATACCAATTACAAGAGTGAAAAGGGAAAAGCACTCAGTGCTAACCCTAAGGTGTGTATGTCCTTTTTTTGGCCGAAGATGGAACGACAAGTAATTATCAAAGGAGTAGCTGAAAAAACCTCTGAATTAGAATCTGACAATTACTTTGATTCACGACCTCTAGGCAGTAGAATTGGTGCAATTGTGTCCCCTCAAAGTGAGGTGATTGAATCCAGAGCTGAATTAGAAGAGCAGACCAAACGTCTGGAAGCTCAAGATCAGTCTGAGATTAAAAGGCCAAAACACTGGGGAGGTTACCTCATCAAACCTGAATCCATCGAGTTTTGGCAGGGTAGGGACAATAGATTACACGATCGTATACGCTATGTATTACAATCCGATTACAACTGGAATATTGAACGATTAGCACCCTAAAATGAAGCAATTAGTACTGATGAGACACGGAAAAAGTGAATGGGATCTCGAAGTTTCAGACATCGACCGTTCACTGACTCAAAGAGGGGTTGAAGATGCTTATCTCATAGCAGATCAATTTAGCAAGCGGGGAATCGAGTTTGATTTTGTATATTCGAGTCCAGCTACGAGAGCAATTCACACTGCGATGATTTTTTGTAGAGTGAATCAGTGTGATTTAAATAGCTTTCAAGCGTCGGAATCACTCTATGATTTTTCAGGGGAGCAACTCAATCAATTTATTCGTTGTTTAGACGATCGTTATAAGACTGTTGCTATATTTGGCCACAATAATGCGATAAGCCAGATAGTGAGTTTTTTGTCAGATGGTCAAAGAGTAGCGATTCCAACTTCTGGATTGAGTCTATTGAGTGCTGATGTCGAATCATGGGAAGACTTTAGGACTGCTCAAGTGGAGTGTCAACTATTCCCTAAGCATTTTAAAAAATGATAAAAGAAGAGAATATATATATCAATAGGGAGCTGAGTTGGCTTCGATTTAACGAAAGAGTTCTACAAGAGAGTTATGACAAATCGGTTCCTTTAGTAGAGCGATTGAGGTTTTTAGGTATCTTTTCTAATAATCTCGATGAGTTTTTTAAAGTTCGTTACGCTACTGTTAAAAGAATTGTAGACGGAGGGAAGGAGTTGGAAAACAAACTCAAATTAGAGCGATCTAAAGAATTACTCGATCAAATCACTAAAATTGTAATTGATCAACAAAACAGGTCTTTAAAGATTCTCATTGACATTGAAAACGAGCTCAACGAGAACAATATCTTTGTGCTTAATGAAAAGGAGCTATCAGAGAGTCAAGCCGCTTATGTCAGTGATTATTTTATAAATAATCTCAGCAATATTTTAGTGACCATCATTTTAAATGAATTGACCGACTTTCCAATCCTAAAGGATTCAGCAGCCTATTTAGCGGTTAAGATGACTTTAAACGAAGGGAAATCCAACAACAGATATGCACTTATAGAAATTCCTAGAGAGATCGACAGAGTCGTGGTATTACCTTCTGAGGGAGCTAAGCAATACTTGATGTTGGTAGATGATATTATACGCTTCAATTTAGGTAAGATCTTTTCCATGTTCTCCTTTTCTGATATCTGCGCTCATATGATTAAAATCACTCGTGATGCAGAGTTGGATTTAGACAATGATGTGAGTAAGAGTTTTATTCAAAAACTCTATCACTCGGTAGAAGATCGAAAAATAAGTAATCCTGTTCGATTTGTTTACGACAGAACAATATCTGAAGATACCTTAGAATACCTAAAAGCTAAAATGCATGTTGAAAACACTGATAGTATCATCCCTGGTGGTCGCTATCACAACAGAAGAGATTATATTTCTTTTCCGAGTTTGGGTAAAAAGGAACTGACCTATGAACCGATCCAACCACTTCTTGTCAAAGGTATTAAGAGAGAGGGTAGTTTGATAGTGCAAATTGCTGAAAAGGACTTTTTACAATACACTCCCTACCACACGTTTTCATATATCACAAGATTTTTAAAAGAAGCTGCCCTAGACCCTGGGGTTAAGGATATCAAAATAACCATTTATCGTCTAGCTAAGAATTCACAAGTTGTTTCTTCACTGATTAACGCAGTTAAAAACGGTAAAAATGTTACGGTTCTCATCGAATTACAAGCCCGCTTTGATGAACATGCCAATATTAGTTATGCTGAACTACTTCAAAAAGAAGGAGTCAATGTCATCTTTGGAGTAAAGGGCTTAAAAGTACATTCTAAAATCTGTGTAATTGAGCGTCAGGAAGGCAGAAAATTAATGCGCTATGGATTTATAAGTACCGGTAATTTTAATGAATCTACTGCTAAGGTCTATACAGATTACACCATCTTTACTGCAAACCAATCAATTTTGAAAGAGGTGAACAAGGTGTTTGAGTTTTTAGATACCCCATACAAACTCTTTAAATACAAACATTTACTAGTTTCTCCCCACACAACTAAAAAAGGGTTTAGAAAGCTTATTGACCATGAAATTGCCAATGCTAAAGCCGGTAAGAAAGCAGGAGTATATATTAAATTAAACTCCCTTACTTCCTATAAGATGGTAGACAAGCTCTACGAAGCTTCTAAGGCGGGCGTAAAGGTGCAATTGATTATCAGAGGGAACTGTTGTTTAATCCCCGGTCTTCCTGGGATTAGTGAGAATATTGAAGCCATATCCATTGTAGATAAGTTTTTGGAACACCCACGATTGTTGATTTTTGAAAATGATGGAGATCAAAAAGTTTATATTTCATCAGCAGATTGGATGACCAGAAATTTAGATAATAGAGTAGAGGTTAGTTGCCCTGTTTACGATAAGGATGTTAAACAAGAACTCATCGACACCTTTAATATTTCGTGGAAGGACAATGTAAAAGCGCGTGTTCTAATCGATCAGCAGATCAGTCCCTACAAGAAGCCTAAAAAAGGGCAGAAGGCCTTTAGATCACAGATGGAGCTGTATAATTACTATAAAAACAGATTGGATTCTAATTAGGCTTAACCGTGTACCTCGCTTTTGTTTCCGAGGTTTTTCATGATTTCTGCTTCGTATTCGAGCAATGCATCCCATTTAGGATCGACTGTTTCTCTACCTCCGTACTGTCTTGCAAAATTTAAGAACATGGTGTAATGATTGGCTTCGCTTACCATTAGATTACGATAAAATTTAGCGAGTTCCTGATCTTTTAATTTTTCTGACAACAATCTAAATCGCTCACAACTCCTCGCTTCAATAAGAGCCGCATAGAGCAATCGATGTACGAGTTGGGTGGTTCTACTGCCTCCCTTTGGAAAAAACTTAAGGAGTTGAACCACATACTCATCTTTTCGGTCACGTCCCAGTTTCATCCCTCTCTTCTTGAGTAATTCGTGAACCATTTTTAAATGAGTCATCTCTTCCTTGGAAAGAGCGATCATCTCATCGACTAGCTCGGTGTATTCTGGAAAACTCACAATCAGTGAAATAGCTGTACTAGCAGCCTTTTGCTCACAAAATGCATGATCGGTTAAGATATCATCGATATTCTTTTCAACGATATTGACCCAACGAGGATCTGTTGGTAATTTGAGTCCTAACATAACTATGAAATATCTAAATCAAGTGTCGATCGAAGTAAATCCACATTGGGATTCTTCTCTCTCAATTTCTCGTATTTTTCTTCTGGAGTAAAGGCAAATTGCTTAGCAACCTCTTCGCTAACGGTTATTTTTAAAGAAATTGCGTAATTATTGAGTTCTTTCTTTAAAAAGTTAAGAATACCTGATTGAGATCGTTCAATCTCTTTTTTCATCGTATCATTGGGTAGTTCAATCCAAATTTTATTTGACTTGATGAGTTTTGGGATATCGGTATTTAAGTTAGAAGCGAGGATCTTTTGACCCTTGGTTTCAATTTCCTCAACGTACTGAGCCCACAATTCTTGCATTTTCGCTTCTTCAAATTCGTCTTCTGGAAGAACCTCTTCGTCTTTGATTAGTGCGTTTTGTTCTTCTTTGTGTTCTTTTTTCTTGCGAATACTAGAGAGTGAATAGGCAGAAACTGATTTGGGAGCGATATCAATAGTAGGAGCTTTAGGTTCTATGAGTTCAGGTTTTGGATCCGATTCGTTCTCTAGAGCTTCCTGACTGTCATTTAATTGATGATCAGCAACTTCTTTTTTAGGAAGTTCTTCAGTTTGTTCAATTTTAGGACTGTCAGTAGTACTGTCAATTCGCTCTTCTGGTGCTTGTTTGTCAGTAGTTTTAAAATAAGCAGTAGGAAGGAGCCCCTGTTTAGTTAGTGGCTTTTTTTTTTCACCACTCAAAGCAAGAGTAGCCAACTTCATTAAACAGAGCTCTACAAAAAGCCTTTTGTTTTTAGAACTCTTGTAATTGAGATCACATTGGTTTGCTATATCAATAGCATCGATTAGAAACGCTCTGTTACAGCTTTTGGATTGCTGCTGATACAATTCTCTTCCTTGTTGGCTGATTTCTAACAGACTCGAAGTAGACTGATATTGACAAATCATTAAATCTCTAAAGTGTGATGCCAATCCAGATACGAAGTGATGTGCGTCAAAACCTTTATTGAGTAAGTCGTCTAAAGACAGCATCAAATCAGGAATAGCACCCTTTAGAATTAAGTCCGTAAAATCTATATAGGACTCGTAATCCAGTACGTTTAAATTCTCAGCTACAACTTCTTTAGTTAGTTTTTCTGGAGCAAAACTCACAATGCGATCAAAGATTGACAAAGCATCTCTCATAGCACCATCAGCCTTTTGAGCGATGATGTGAAGTGCGTCTTCATCTGCTTCAATCTGCTGCTCCTTCGCAATGTATTTGAGGTGCTCTACAGCATCTCTTACCGTAATTCTCTTAAAGTCATAGATTTGACAACGCGAAAGAATCGTCGGTATAATTTTGTGTTTCTCTGTAGTAGCTAAGATGAATATAGCGTGTGCAGGAGGCTCCTCGAGGGTCTTTAAAAAAGCGTTAAAGGCTTGAGAAGACAACATATGAACCTCATCGATAATATAGACCTTATATTTCCCCTGTTGCGGTGGAATACGAACTTGATCAATCAAGGAACGGATGTCCTCAACAGAGTTGTTAGATGCGGCATCTAATTCAAAAATATTAAATGCAAAATCTTCGGACTCACTAGTTTGATCGGTAGTATTAATCTTTTTTGCAAGTATTCGAGCACAGGTTGTTTTACCAACTCCTCTAGGTCCACAAAACAGTAGTGCAGAAGCCAAGTGATTTTTGTTGATGGCATTTTCTAAAGTGTCTGTAATAGAAGATTGACCCACTACATCTTTGAATGTTTTAGGTCTAAATTTTCTAGCAGATACTAAGAATGGTTCCATAGATAACAAATATAAAAATTGATCCCTATTTGACCTATAACCGCCTTTGAATTAAATGATGAGTTATTAACAACCCTGAGGAAGTTTTGTTTATTTTTGCAGCGAGCAGACCACCTTATCGCTCATTTTGAGAGGAAAGTCCGGACACCATAGTGTAGCATAGCGGGTAACGCCCGTCCATCGAAAGATGAGGACAAGTGCAACAGAAAGAATGTACAGGTTAAGCTGTAGTGAAATCAGGTAAACTCTATGCGGTGCAACGCCATGTAAATCGACATTTGAAGGCTACACGTCTGAGTCGAAGGGTAGGCGGATTGAGCCTTTGGGTAACCACTGGCCTAGATAAATGGTAAGGACATACAGAATCCGGCTTATGGTCTGCTTTTTTTTATTGTAGTTCTTTTTAAAAGGGACTAATATTACACTTCTACTACTACTTCTTCTTATTCCTCTTCTTCTTCTTCTTCTCTGGTGTAAAAGCTAAATACAGAACCACCGTATTTGCGATCTTCCAAAAATCCTTCAGCTTCTTTTAAATGAGTGTGCTTTTCGTGTTCTACAATGAGACTGCCACCTGGCTTTAATAAGGTTCGCTCAAAGGTGAGCTCCACAATCTTATTAAAGTCTTCAACATCCATATCGTATGGAGGGTCTGCAAATATAATGTCGAACTGATCTGTGGTTTTTTCTAAAAAACTAAAAACATCCATCTTGATGGAGTTTATAGGAACATTGAGCTGTGCAGCGGTTTGATCAATGTATTTAATACAGCCAAAATGAGCGTCGACTACTGTGATATCACGACTTCCTCTTGAGGCAAACTCATAGGCGATATTTCCGGTTCCTGAAAAGAGATCCAACACCTTTAATTCATCGAAGTAATAACGGTTGTTGAGTATATTAAACAATCCTTCTTTAGCCATATCGGTAGTCGGCCTAACGGGAAGATTTTTAGGTGCCATTAAGCGTTTTCCTTTAAAGGAGCCTGAAATTATTCTCATTGAGCGATTAGACTTAAAAATTCTACTTGATCTGCTTGAATGGAATCCTTAAAATTAAATGGTACTTCTGGAATATAGAATTGAACATTCTTGACAAACTCACAAATCCTCTTGTGATTTGGGTCGTTTTCATTAATACTTCCAAACAGTTCTAGTTCGATAGAATCAGCTTCTAAGGATTGCTGTTCTAAACTGAATAATAAGTAGTAGAGGAGTTCGTCAGGATTTTGAATTTCAAAAACATTAAAAAGACTAAGTCCCTTGTTTTTAAATATAGCTAAACTCATAGAGTGACCTTCTATATAGGCGTACACCTTATCAGAATTCAATTGCTTTTGTTGGCTGTAAAGCTTTTTGAGAAGAGCCGTTGAATGATGAATAAAATCAAAAGCAGAAAAACGATCTAAAAGAGCGTTGTTGACATGGGTAAAGGGAATATAGACAGCGTGTAAGTCCATATCGACCAAATAGTCAATAGCTGGATTGTCATCAGCTAAGAGCGCTGCATTGTACTTGAGGTAATCCCCTAGGTAGTTGGGGTCGTATAAGGAGCTAGGAACCAGGCTAAACCAAGGGTTATTGTGAATAACAAGTACTTGTTGAAACTGATAATCCATCACCTGGTGTTTGTCCAAAAAGTTAAAGAGTTCCTCTGGTAAATCAGCTAAGGCAATAGGTTGGTAGTATTGTATCTGCTGTGACTGAATAACCTCTTCGCTATCCAGGTTTGTGATACAAAAAGAAAGTCCATTCAAACTCAATTGAATGGACAACTTATAATTGGTATGAATCCCGGTTTCTATAACCTTATCATTTATTGTTTTTTATCGTATATCGGAGGCCAGTTTCCATTCAAGCTTACATCGTTGATCGATCCAACTTGGATGATGTTTCCGTTGATTTCCTCAACACTTACTGCTGCGTTTTCCTTAGCAACTAAGTCTTTAGGTTGGTCGTATAAAACGACGTTCTTCTCTACATATGCTCTAAATACAGGAGCTTTATAACCACCTTTTAAGATGATTTTAGATTCCATTTTGAACTTTTCACCGTTTTGAGCATAAGGTACGTTCATCATTGTTCTGTAACGAGTCGAATTCTTAAAGATGGAATCCTTAACAGAAACAGTACCTAAGGTATCGATGATTTGTACTTCTTCAAGCATATCGATTCCGTATATTCTGTTGTATTTCATATATGAGGAATCTCTTTTTTGAATGAGTGTAAATTGTCCATTTTCAACAAATTCAACTAAGGTTTCAAAATTTGCAGCAAACTTATTGTTTACAGTTT
>DAIRFL010000191.1:0-3740 GCA_036795105.1 Flavobacteriaceae bacterium
TTGACACAAGAATAAAAAAAGTTCTTGCTGTCGCTTTGCTCCTTTTAAACCCTGTAGATGACTTTCAAATTCAGCTTTGTTGTCGAGGTCAAAATCTAAAAAGTAATAGGTTTCAAATTTGGGTTTATACCGGTGTTCGATATACTCCTCTACTTTTAAAAGCTGCTTGGAAACCATGGAGTGTATCAGTGGCATTACTTGTTTGATTCCCAACAGCTGCATGACCTCACTTATTTTAAGAGTCGGTTGCTGTTTTAAAGCTTCGATAATGAGATATTCTCTATCACTTAAGCCTTCTTCTGATACCTCTTCCTTGGGAAGACTAATTAGGGTTTCGCTTTCCAATAACATGGCAGAAGGCATTGCAGTCTTGTACACTTCTGAAAGGGTACACATATAGTATTTGGAAATCCAATACCAATGCTTTAATTGACTCAATTGTACTACTGGTTTTAGATCTAATAGTTCTTCAACATCCTTAGCCTCGTATTTAGCAGGAGGATCTCTGTGTATCTTAATAACAAGTGCAGTATAAAAGCGATTGCGAATCGGCACAATAAGTCTCATTCCTATTTCTAATAGATCAGCTTGCTTATCCGATAATTTATACGTCAGCGGCTTTTCAAGTGGTAGAGGAGTTATGACATTGACAAAATAACTCATACTAAGGCTGAGCTTGATTTGTTAATGAAGATTTTTTAACTGAATTCACACTCACATTGAGTTCAAAGCCTAGGAGTAAGATGATGGAGTTTAACCAGATGTATAACATCAATATCAATAATCCTCCTAAAGCTCCGTAGAGTTCGTTGTATCGGGAGAAATTATCGATATAAAATCCAAAGAGGTATGAGGTAAGTACAAAAAGCAGTGAAGTCATGGCTGCTCCAATAGAGAAAAACTTAAAGGATCTGCTTTCCATGGTTCCAAAATTGTACAGTATCGATACAATCAAATAGAACAGAACTAAGTAAAATAACACCTTTATCCAGGATATAATATACAAGTCTTCAGGCCCTTGAATTGTATGTGTGCTATTGTTGATCATATCGGTGATGGAAGTCAAAATATAATACTCAAAATACAGATAAACCACTACCCCAATAATCAGCAATAAAGAGAGTACCAATCCAATCATGAGTGCGTATAGATACTGTTTAAAATAAGACCTGTTAAACTCGATATGATAAGAAGTTTCAAAGCCGCTAAAGATAGCACTCACTCCATTGGCCATTAAAAAAATGGAAAGCAAGAATGAAGAAGACATCAGTCCTCCGTGCTTTTGATTTTTTATTTGAAGGAAGATATCTCCAAAATACTCCCCTGTCGATGAGGGAAGAAAGGACTCGATAAATACTAAAATTTCAGCATCTAGGTTCCCCGTTCCCACTTGAACATAGGGAATAATATAGGGGACTAATGTCAGAATAAAGATGATGAGAGGAAAGAGCGCTAAAAAAACACTGAAAGCAATTGCAGAAGCTCTGGTTCCAAGTGCTCCATTGACAATACCGAGAATATACATTTCCAATAGGTCGTAAACAGACATCCCTTTTAACGCTTTGAGCTTGGGCTTCTTTAAGAGTCTGACCACAATATTGATGATTGGGATCTTTTCTAATTGTTCTTCTACAGCTTTTGACATGAATGAGTTCTCTTATGCTAATTTAATAAAACAAATAGCAGCTTAGGTATAGTTTTGTAATTTAGTCACGAAATTTAGCGTATGACCATCAAACTAATTGCCATAGGAAAAACGGATAGCAAAGAATTGCAATTGCTCATAGACACCTATATTGGAAGACTCAAACACTACATCAAATTTGAACTCTGTATAATTCCCGATATCAAGAACTCTAAAAATTTATCAGAAGATCAACAAAAGATCAAGGAGGGTGAACTTATCTTAAAAGAGCTCAAACCCACTGATCAGGTGATCATCTTGGATGAAAAAGGCAAAGAGTATACCTCTGTTGGGTTTTCTGAATTCTTGCAAAAGAAGATGAACAGCGGCTGCAAACAACTGGTTTTAATTATTGGAGGTCCTTATGGGTTTAGCGAAGAAGTAAGAAAAAAAGCCATCTCGAAAATTAGTTTTTCCAAGATGACTTTTTCACATCAAATGATTCGTCTATTTGTTGTAGAGCAACTCTACAGAGGTTTTAGCATACTCAGAAACGAGCCCTATCACCATCATTGAGACAATTTTCTAGTAAAGTACTCTAAACTTAATTGTGTTTTCTACTGCTCTCAAGGCTTTAATTACCTCTTGATTGTATTCCTTATCAACCTCCACAATTACATACCCTAAATCAGAGTCAGTCGATAAAAATTGACCTGTAATATTGAGTTCGTACTTGGCTAAGACCTTGTTGATTTTTGCCATCACTCCGGGTACGTTTTTGTGTATGTGTAAGAAACGGTGTTTGTTTTCTTGTTTAGGTAACCGAATATTAGGGAAGTTGACTGCGTCGACAGTATTTCCAGAATTGATATACCCCATGATCTTATTAGGAACAAAGTCTGCAATATCGCGCTGTGCTTCCATTGTTGATCCTCCGATATGAGGAGTTAAGATTACATTATCTAAGCCTTTTAGTTCGGTGTAGAATTCTCCATTGGCTGCAGGTTCTTCTGGGAATACATCTACTGCAGCTCCTTTTAGATGCCCGCTTTTAAGAGCATCGACAAGGGCTGGAATATCAACCACAAACCCACGAGCTAAGTTGATAAATATCGAACCTTCTTTCATCTGAGCAAAACGCTCAGCATTAAAGAGGTTGGTATTTGCCTTATTGTCATCCACATGTAGTGATACAAAGTCAGCTACTTTTAACACTTCTTCGATACTAGAACACTTAGTAGCATTTCCGAGTGCTAATTGCTCGTCAACATCGTAAAAGTACACGTGCATTCCAATTGATTCAGCTAGTACAGAAAGTTGTTTTCCGATATTTCCATATCCGATAATACCTAAATTCTTTCCTCTCACCTCTTGAGATCCAGCAGCAGTCTTGTTCCACTGCCCGTTGTGAATCTCTGTCGATCTAGGAAAGATCGAACGTGCGAGCATTACTATTTCTCCAATTGCAAGTTCAACTACTGATCTAGTATTGGAATAGGGAGCGTTAAATACCACAACTCCTCTCTCTTTTGCAGCTTGTAAATTTATTTGTGTGGTCCCGATACAGAAAGCTCCAATCACCATTAATTTATCTGCAGCATCGAGTACCTTTTGTGTGATTTGAGTCTTGGAACGAATTCCAATTACGTGAACTCCCTTAATTTTTTCGATGAGCTCTTCTTCACTTAAACTTGTCTTGATGAGTTCTACTGTAAAACCATCCGACTTTAAATTTTCAAAAGCATCTGGATGTACATTCTCTAAGAGTAACATCTTAATTCGGTGCTTCGGGAATGAAATATTTCTAGGCAATTTATTCAAGTATAAAAATTCGTCAATAGTTGGGGTCACGTGGTCGGCATTCTTCACTGCTTTTTCACGTTCCACATTTTCAGTATAAGCAAAAAACTTATCAGCGATTCCTGCTTCTCGCATCACATAATCACTGTATCCATCTCCTATTACTTGTACTTCACCTTCCAAGTTAAGGTTTTTTAAACAATCGATTTTTCCATTGTGAGCTGAAAGCACATTGTCAGCATCAAAACCAGAAATATATCCCTCTTGGTCAAATTCAAAAGTATTGGCGTATACCTTTTCAGAAGGAATATTATAC
>DAIRFL010000192.1:0-3704 GCA_036795105.1 Flavobacteriaceae bacterium
GTTTTCACTCATTATTAATACTCTTTACATTCTTGATTTATCCAATTGAAATTGAAGCTCAAAGCTATAGTTCACATGGAGTTGAACTAATCCCAATTGAACACGCTAGCTTAGTTTTAAAAAGCGAGGATTTAAAAATTGCTATTGATCCTATTGCAACGCATCAAGAGTTTGATCAAAACTTAGATCTTATCCTCATCACCGATATACACAGAGACCATTTTAGTCCAGGAATACTAGAAAAAATAAGTGGTTCAAATACAATAGTGATCGCTCCACAAGCAGTCTATGACAAAATGAGTGCAAGCTTAAAGGAAAAAACTACCGTTTTGAGCAATGGAGAACAATACCACTATCAATCAGCACGAATTGAAGCTATTCCGATGTATAACCTCAGGGAAGAAGCACTGAATTTTCACAGCAAAGGAAGAGGAAATGGATACCTCATCAATATGAGTGATCAACATATTTACATCTCTGGAGATACGGAAGATATTCCTGAAATGAGAGCTTTAAAGAATATTGATATTGCTCTCATATGTATGAATCTCCCCTATACCATGACGGAATCTTCAGCGGCATCAGCAGTCTTAGAGTTTAAGCCAAAAAAGGTGATTCCTTACCACTTTAGAGGTAGACCAAAGGTCAGTGATATCGATTTATTCGAGTCTCTTATCACAGATTCAAGCATTGAAGTCGTTCGATTGGATTGGTATCCAACAGAAGATTATTAGTCCCTTGTAAGTCTTTTGTACTTGATACGCTTGGGCATAATATCCGCACCGAGTCGTTTCTTCTTGTTTTCTTCGTAATCACTAAAGGATCCTTCGAAGAAATAAACCTTTGAGTCTCCTTCAAAAGCTAAAATATGAGTACATATACGATCTAAGAACCAACGGTCGTGAGAGATGATTACAGCACATCCTGCAAAGTTTTCCAAACCTTCTTCTAATGCTCTAAGGGTGTTGACATCCAAATCATTAGTAGGCTCATCGAGTAAAAGTACATTTCCTTCTTCTTTTAGGGTCATCGCCAAGTGAAGTCTGTTGCGTTCTCCTCCTGAAAGCAGTGATACTTTTTTGTTTTGTTCACTTCCTGAAAAGTTAAATCTACTCAAATAAGCTCTAGAGTTTACTTGCCTTCCTCCCATCATAATGAGTTCCTGCTTATCAGAAAAGTTTTCCCAGATAGTTTTTTCAGGATCGATATTGCTATGAGCCTGATCTACATAGGCGATCTTTGCAGTTTCACCGACGCTAAAACTACCTCCATCAGGAGTTTCTTCTCCCATAATCATTCTAAATATCGTTGTTTTACCAGCCCCATTAGGTCCGATAATTCCAACGATACCAGCTTGAGGTAAGGTGAAGTTTAAATCTTCGTACAGCAATTTATCGTCGTAAGCCTTCGCTATATTTTTTGCTTCAATCACATGTGTACCGAGTCTTGGTCCATTAGGAATATAGAGCTCTAGCTTTTCATCCAGTTGTTTTTGGTCTTGACTCATCAACTTTTCATAGTTCTTGAGACGGGCCTTTTGTTTGGCTTGTCTTCCCTTAGCTCCTTGTCGTACCCACTCTAATTCTCGCTCTAGAGTCTTTTGACGTTTAGATGCAGATTTGCTCTCTTGAGCCAATCGTTTTGACTTTTGATCCAACCAACTCGAATAATTACCCTTCCATGGAATCCCTTCTCCTCTATCGAGTTCTAAGATCCATCCTGCGACATTGTCCAAGAAGTAACGGTCGTGAGTTACCGCAATCACCGTTCCTTTATAAGAAGCTAAATGATGTTCTAACCAGTGAACAGATTCAGCATCTAAGTGGTTGGTAGGCTCATCTAACAAAAGAACATCGGGCTCTTGAAGCAAGAGTCTACACAATGCTACTCTTCTTCGTTCACCTCCAGACAAGACTCCAATCTTCTTATCGGCTTCAGGTGTTCTAAGAGCATCCATTGCAATTTCTAACTTGGTGTCTATTTCCCATGCATTTGTAGCGTCAATCTGATCTTGTAAGGCTGCCTGGCGATCCATGAGTTTTTGCATCTTATCAGCATCCTCATATACTTCAGGTAAAGCGAATTGATCGTTGATACTGTTGTATTCATCTAAAATAGCCATAGTCTCGGCTACTCCTTCTTTAACAACTTCAATGACCGTTTTATCGTTGTCTAACTGAGGCTCTTGTTCTAAATACCCGACTTTATAACCAGGTGAAAACACAACATCTCCTTGAAAATTGGTGTCTACCCCAGCGATGATTTTAAGCAAGGTAGATTTACCAGAACCGTTAAGCCCTAAGATTCCAATTTTAGCTCCGTAAAAGAAGCTCAAATAAATATTTTTTAAAACAGGAGTATTACTACTTTTAAAAGTCTTGGTCACCCCAGACATTGAAAAGATTACTTTTTTATCGTCAGACATATATGAGTGATTATTTTGTATTAAACTCTTCCTTTTAAGGCATTAAAAACCCATGCATTAGCAAAAAACCCTAAAGAGACAGCACCGAATCCCCATCCGGCAACTTCATCGTATTTGAAAATTGCTAAGGCAGCTAATAACAACCCCATAAAGATCATTATAAAGGTTGCCCAGGCTAATACTGTATTTTTATTCATTTGAATGTAGTTTTTGTTTGTTTGTTTGATCTAGCAAATATCGCAATAAATTAAGAGTAAATATAATTTCTACCTTAAAATTCAATAGCTGCATCGGCCCTGATATCATCTAACAGACCTATGAGATCCAAAGTGTTTTGATGAGACCATAGGCTAGATTGGTATTGATTGTTCTTAAGACAACGGTGTACCTCTTCTATTTCATAAGAAAATCCATTTCCTTTAAATTCGTGTTCAATGGTCTGAGAACCTTCACTAGTGTGTTGACGATAAATAGTTGGCTCATGCCATCTGGTATCGATATGAATCCTTCCATTTGTTCCTGAAAGCTCTGCGGTACATTCCGTATCACTGACAAATCCGCTATAGAGGATTGCTTGAGAAGATTGGTAATCAAAGATCATCGATAATTGAACCTCTGCTCCTGTTTTATAAAACTTAGGGATCGTTTTAATTCCCTGTGGTTTTCCCAACAGTAAATAGGCTAAGAACACTGGATAAATTCCTATATCTAAAAGAGACCCTCCTCCTAATGATGGGTTGAGAACTCTAGAATCATCTGGGCGATCGAGGGCGTAAAATCCAAAATCCGCTTTGAGGTAGTTCAGTGGTCCAAGTTCACCTGATTTAACTTTATCGTATACTTCACAAATCAGGGGGTTAAAACGAGACCAAAGTCCCTCCATATAAAACAACTGCTTTTCTTTTGAAAGGGCAATTACTTCTTCAATTTCTGCCCTATTCATCGCAGAGGGTTTTTCACTTAAAACCGCCTTACCAGCCTTGAGAGCAGCCAGGCTCAATTCAGCGTGATGATTGTGTGGAGTTGCGATGTATACAATATCTACATTGGGATCCTTAAATATGTCCTCGTATTTATCGTAATGGGTTGCAATAGAATACTGATCTGCAAAAGCTTTAGCGCGATCCATTGACCTTGAAGCTACTGCTGTTATCTGAGCTTCTTTAACTACTACTAAATCACCGCAAAACTTATGCGCTATCTTTCCAGGGCCAATAATTCCCCATCTTATTTTATCATTCATAAATTTTGTTTTACTCAAAGTTAATCAATATTCCTA
>DAIRFL010000193.1:0-3656 GCA_036795105.1 Flavobacteriaceae bacterium
ATTTAGGAGGTTGTAGGCGATTTGATGGAGCTATTCAAGGATTTGGTGGCTGTCCAATGGCTATGGATGCTTTAACAGGCAATATGCCAACCGAAAAAATCCTATCATTTTGCTCAAAAAACAAAATCGATACAGGGGTTAATTGGATGGCCTTTGAAGCTGCACACAATAAGGCGACTGACTTATTTAATAAATACCATTAATATCTTATTATTTATCTGTATATTTGCACGCAATTAATCCTTAATTGCCATGGAAGCTCATCAAAACAAAATTATCGGAGAAGGTCTCACTTATGACGACGTTCTATTAATTCCAGCCTACTCGGAAGTACTTCCAAGAGAAGTATCTATCGAGTCAAAATTCACTAAAAATATCAGCCTTAATGTGCCTATCGTATCAGCTGCGATGGATACAGTTACTGAATCAAAAATGGCCATTGCGATGGCTAGAGAAGGGGGTATCGGAGTGTTGCATAAGAACATGACCATCGAACAACAAGCCCTAAAGGTTCGCAAAGTAAAGAGAGCTGAAAGCGGAATGATTATCGATCCGGTTACACTTCCTATAGACGCTACTGTTAAGGATGCTAATAACGCTATGAGAGAATACAGTATTGGTGGTATTCCAGTTGTTGATGACGCTAATAAATTATTGGGTATTGTAACTAATAGAGATTTGCGTTTTGAAAAAAACAACGATAAGAAAATATCTGAGGTAATGACCTCTGAACATATCGTCACTGCATCTGCGGGTACTTCTTTAACTCAGGCTGAAGCGATTTTAAAGAAACACAAAATTGAAAAATTACCAGTAGTTGACGATGAGAACAAACTCATCGGCTTAATTACTTTTAGAGATATTACTAAACTCGGTCAAAAACCAATTGCCAATAAGGATGAATACGGTCGATTGAGAGTTGCTGCAGCAATTGGAGTTACTGGAGATGCTGTCGATAGAGCCGAGGCACTTGTCAATGCAGGAGTGGATGCTATTATTATCGATACAGCTCACGGTCATACCAAAGGAGTGGTAAGTGTACTTAAAGAAGTTAAATCCAAATTTCCTAAGATCGATGTAGTTGTTGGAAATATCGCAACAGCAGAGGCTGCTAAGTATTTAGTTGAAGCGGGTGCTGATGCTGTTAAAGTAGGAATCGGACCTGGGTCGATCTGTACAACTCGTGTAGTAGCGGGTGTAGGATTTCCACAGTTTTCTGCAGTACTTGAAGTAGCTGATGCGATTAAAGGAACTGGTGTTCCAGTTATTGCTGATGGAGGTATTCGCTATACAGGTGATATTCCAAAGGCTATTGCAGCAGGAGCTGATTGTGTAATGCTCGGTTCGCTTCTTGCAGGAACTAAAGAATCTCCTGGAGAAACCATTATTTATGAGGGACGTAAGTTTAAATCTTATAGAGGAATGGGATCTGTTGAAGCAATGAAGAAAGGTTCAAAAGACCGTTACTTCCAAGATGTTGAAGACGATATTAAAAAATTAGTTCCTGAGGGAATTGTAGGTAGAGTTCCATACAAAGGAGAACTCTTTGAAAGTATTCACCAATTTGTCGGTGGTTTAAAAGCGGGTATGGGGTACTGTGGAGCTAAGGATGTTCCAACTCTAAAGGAATCTGCTCGTTTTGTAAAGATTACAGCTAGTGGAATTCACGAATCACATCCACACGATGTAACCATTACGAAAGAATCGCCTAACTACAGTAGATAGGACTTATTCCTTATATAAAGATTTTAGAATATTATTGGCCTGCGTAAGTGGGCCAATCTTTTGTTTTGTAGATATCATCTCCAAAGTAGACAGCAACCTTTAAAAATGGTTCTACTTCCTGATAGCCCGCTAAAGGAGTGAGCATTTTTTGAGATTCATCTAAAAAAACAACTGTTGGATAACTCAATTTTCCTTGAAGAAGCGCTAAGGCGAGTTCGTGATAACCACTTCTACCACTTTTTACGAACTTAAATTCCTTTCCATCATAAGTTATCGGCTCTGTTCCTTCTGCATCGAATTTTACCATATAATAATGCTCATTCATATAAGCAGCGACCTTTGGATTTTGAAAGGTATTTTGATCCATTACTTTACACCACTTACACCAATCGGTATACACATCGATAAACATCTTTTTAGGATGGGCTTCTGTGTTTTGAAGTGCAACAGCTTCATCCCAGCTCAACCAATTGATTTCTTGAGCTTGAGATAATTGAACAGTACTCATTAAGAGTAAGAATAAGAGGGTGTGTAGTGATTTCATCTTTGATTTAAAGTCCACTAAAATACAATAAAATCTTCTAATCTTGTGTAAGATTAATTACGAAGCAATTACTGCTTCTTTTGTAAACACTTCACTGAGATCTATTTGATTTCTGAGGAGGTCTTCCATTGATTCTCGTTCTCTGATGAGGTGTGCTTGTCCTTCGTACCAGAGTACTTCAGCAGGTTTAAACCTTGAGTTGTAATTGCTCGCCATTGAGAAACAGTAGGCACCAGCATTATCCAAGGCCAACAGGTCTCCTTCTTTTATTTCTGCTATTTTCACATTGGTAGCAAAGGTGTCGGTCTCACAGATATACCCAACCACAGAATAAAAGCGATCCTTTCCCTTTGGATTAGATATATTGCTGATATGGTGCTTTGCACCGTATAACATTGGTCTTATAAGGTGATTAAAACCTGAATCGACTTGAGCAAAAACTGTTGAGGTAGTTTGTTTAACTACATTGACTTTTACCAAGAATTTACCAGCTTCACTCACAAGGAATTTACCTGGTTCAAAACCGAGGGTTAATTCTTTTCCGTATTCTTTGCAAAACTCATTAAATCGAGTGGTAAGCTTGTTTCCGAGCTCTTCAATATTGGTTTCAATATCACCTTCTTTATAGGGAACTTTAAAACCAGAACCGAAATCGATAAAATCTAAGTCTTTAAAGTTTTTTGCAGTGTCGAATAAAATTTCAGAAGCGTAGAGGAATACATCGATGTCTAGAATATCACTTCCCGTATGCATATGAATACCATTGATATTCATATTTGTCAAGTTTACGATTCTTAGAATATGAGGTATTTGATGGATACTAATACCAAATTTAGAATCGATATGACCAACAGATATATTAGCGTTACCCCCAGCCATTACATGTGGATTGATTCTAATACACACTGGAATATCAGGATGTTTAGATCCAAATTGTTCCAACAATGACAGATTGTCGATATTGATTTGAACCCCTAATTGAGCGGCTTCTTCGAGTTCTTCTAAAGAGACCCCATTAGGAGTAAAGATGATATCTGAAGCTTTAAAACCTGCGGCTAATCCCAGTTCTACTTCTTGTATGGATACGGTATCCAAACCAGATCCAAGACTGTTCATCAATCTTAAAATACTGATATTCGACAGCGCTTTTACCGCATAATTTAATTTCAAATTTGAAACATTTGAAAAGGCAGTTGAAAGTCTGTTGTATTGACTTTTTATTTTGTCTGCATCGTATACGTATACTGGAGCTCCGTATTTATTTGCAATTGCTAATAGATCCTTGTTTTTCATGAGGGTCATAATTTTTGTCAAAAATATACTTTACAAAGGGTTCTTACAAGAGGTTTATGATAATAATTTAATTTTAAAACATTTTGTTTGATAT
>DAIRFL010000194.1:0-3655 GCA_036795105.1 Flavobacteriaceae bacterium
ATTGTCTAATGTAAATCTAGGGCAATTATTTTCTGAAATTACCTCAGTTTCGATTCCTAGTGGATGGTTTTTATACGGTATCCTAGCAACTTTTATTTCTTTTTCGTATATGAGATTTATTCGATTGTCCAGTGTAAAATGTGTGTTTGTCAATGGGTTTATTTGGGGGGTAGTGTTTTTTATGACTTGTGAATTTTTAATAGCTTTTTTAAGAATTTTGTTCAATACTGTAAAACAACCAGATATACTTAAAACATCATTTTCTCTATTTATTGTGAATTTGATTTTAGGATTAGTGATTTCAACTAGTAATAAATTATTACAAGGCAAAAAGGATCTAGCTTTCTAAACGAAATCTATTAAGAAATTTAGTTTCAAAATGAAGTTATAATAGGTATTTGTGCAGTAGGGGCTGAAGCGTTGTAGTTTTGTGAAGGCGGATTTAAGAAATAATTCTTAACTTAGAGAGATGAATAATAGAATTTCAATATTTTTAAATTCAGCATTAGTAGGCCTTTTAGTAGTTCTATTAACTTACTTAATGTCTATTTTACTTGATTTACTGGGAACGTACAGTCCTAATCCAGGTTTGTTTTTCTCGGTAATATGTGATGTTTCAACGCTTCAGGGATGGTTGATGTATTGGTTTATGGCATTTGGTATGTCATGGGGATTTTATAGATTTCTCAAGCTTTCAAGATTGAAATACTCACTGATTAATGGTTTAATCTGGGGTGGTGTATTTTTTATAATATCTGAATTTGTAATCGCAATATTCAGATATATTTTTGCCTTTGGAAAGGATTATGAAATATCAGATAAGACCCTATCACTTGTTATTTTGCATGTGTTGATTGGTTTGTTGATTTCGTACGCCACAAAATTTTTATACTCCAAAAAGTAAAAGCTTCGAGCTTAAAGCGCATTTTTAGTAATAAAATAGCGCCAAGCAATTATTCCCATTTGAATTTTACTCGCCTTAGAAATATCTAAATTCTTCTTAGTGTAGGAGGGTAGTATTGCTTTGTTTATTTTAGCAGTAATTTTAAACAATTGTTTTTTAATCATTCTTTTGTTGTTTGCACCATGAAGTTACAATAAATTTGTATTCATTTGTGATCATGGAAGAGCCAACAACAATTTACGATCGACTTGGAGATGAAAATCTCAAAAAACTACTCGATGCTTTTTACGATAAAGTTTTTGAGAGTCAGGTCATCGGACATATGTTTAAATCTACTCCTAAGGAGGTGATTAAAGACAAACAATTTTGTTTTTTATCTCAATTTTTAGGTGGTCCACTGCGTTATAATCAAAAATACGGACAGCCCAAAATGAGAATGAGACATCTGCCTCACCCAATTGATCAGGCTGCTAAAGAAGAGTGGTTGTCACTAATGAAGTCTTCTATCGAGACTTTGGATATTGAACCTGATTTTAAAGAAACGCTTTACGCTTGTTTTCCAAATGTCGCTCAATTTATGGTTAACCGTTAAATAGGTGTTTTATGCCAAATACAAATCCTTACCTTTGAATTATGATTGATTTTTTATTTATCGTTTTAGGATTAGCCGTATTAATTTTTGGTGGAAATTGGTTGTTAAGAGCATCTGTAGCTTTATCACTCAAGATTAATATTCCCAAAATTGTAATTGGAATAACCGTCGTGTCCTTTGCGACTTCGGCTCCAGAACTCATTGTGAGTATTAAATCTGCCATGGATGGATATCCGGATTTATCGCTGGGTAATGTTGTGGGATCCAATACTGCAAATTTAGGTCTAGTCCTCGGAATCACCTTGCTTCTGGGTAAGATCGATGTTACAAAATCTTTTTATCGTACCGACTGGCCTGTAATGATGCTAGCGACCCTTTTGTTTTTGTGGTTTATTTTTAACGACAAACAACTGGTGTTTTGGGAAGGGTTTTCGATGTTTATAATCCTAATTGTCTTTATTTGGTATTTGATTAAATTTCAGAAATCAGCTGTTATTGATGAAATGCCAGAGGATGATCAAATATTACCTTACCCAAAGATCTTTACGTTTTTGTTCATCGGAGGAGTAGCACTCTGGGGTGGTTCCGAGCTGTTGATTAGAGGGGCTGTAAACACAGCATCTTCCTTTGGGGTTTCCGAACGAATCATCGGTATTACTGTAGTTTCAGTGGGCACGAGTATTCCTGAGCTAGCTGCTTCCATAATCGCTGTCATAAAAAAGGAAAAGGCGATTTCTCTCGGAAATTTGATCGGATCTAATATATTTAATTTACTTGCAGTTCTGGGAATTACATCGATGATTGTGCCTATCCAAGTGGTAGATCAACAATTGCTCTCATCGGATGTATTTTGGATGCTAGGAGTCTCCTTACTTATTTTTCCCTTGGTCTTTTTTCCAAAAGGAATGCGTCTTTCTTGGCCCGATGGCTTAATACTGCTCTCCATTTATTCCTATTTTATTTATCACACTATACAATAAAAAAAAACACCGCCTTTAGAGCGGTGTTTTCAAATAGTTAAATAAGAATTCTTATTGTTTTTCAGCTGTTTTTACAGTCTTGATAATTCTTGAAGCTACTTTGTATGGATCTGCGTTAGAAGCAGGTCTTCTATCTTCTAAGTATCCTTTCCATCCGTGCTCAACGGTGTAAACAGGGATACGAATTGAAGCTCCACGGTCAGAAATACCATAGCTAAAGTCTGTAATAGCTGCAGTTTCGTGTAAACCTGTTAAACGTTGTTCGTTGTGCTCTCCATATACATCAATATGTGCGTCAACGTGAGGTCTAAATGCTTCACATACTCTGATGAAGGTGTCTTTATCTCCACAGGTTCTCAATACAGAGTCAGAGAAGTTTGCGTGCATACCAGAACCATTCCAGTCTCCTTTAATTGGTTTTGGGTGATATTCGATATAGTATCCGTATTCTTCAGTCAAACGGTCTAATAAGTAACGACCAATCCAAATTTCATCACCAGCTTTCTTAGCTCCTTTTGCAAATAATTGGAACTCCCACTGTCCACAAGCAACCTCTTGGTTGATACCTTCAAAGTTTAGTCCAGCTTCAATACAAAGATCAGCGTGACGCTCAACGATTTCTCTTCCGTGAGTGTTTTTACCACCTACTGAACAGTAGTACATTCCTTGAGGTCCTGGGTAACCACCTACAGGGAATCCTAAAGGAAGTTGCGTATGCGTATCCATGATAAAATACTCTTGCTCGAATCCAAACCAGAAGTCATTTTCATCATCGTCGATGGTCGCTCTAGCGTTAGATGCGTGTGGGGTACCATCAGCATTGTACACTTCAGTCATTACTAACCAACCGTTTACACGTGCTGGATCAGGGTATACAGCTACAGGTTTTAGGATACAGTCAGATGATCCACCTTCAGCTTGTCTTGTTGAACTTCCGTCAAAAGACCAGTCGTCAAGATCTTCTAATTTACCGCTAAAGTCATCAACAACTTTAGTTTTACTTCTAAGGTTAGCAGTTGGAGTGTATCCATCTAACCATATGTATTCTAATTTAGATTTAGCCATAATAATATGATTTATTGTATTAAAGTTGAGCAAAAATAAATAATTTCAATCATAGGCATCTAATTTTAGGGGTGGATTTATTAAAAAGTTATTAAGAATTTCGACACCCTCTAT
>DAIRFL010000013.1:0-19635 GCA_036795105.1 Flavobacteriaceae bacterium
ATTGTAATTGGAATACTGCACCAAAGTATTGTATGAATTATTGTAATTTCTAATACGTTGATTGTCATTGCCATTTAAATATTCGCTCTTTAAAAGTTTCGATGGAGACCAATCGTAATTACAGTGAATTATTCTGTAGTAATAATCACTTTCATCTGCTTTTAGATCGTCAAAACTCAAAAAAAAGGATTCTCCTAAACGAACGATTGGAAATTGATCGTCAGTTGCCCCTTTAAAAACAATAGAACGAATGTATTGTGGAGGTTCTACTTCTTTTAACTCTTGAGCTGTAAGTGTCTGATTTGCAGCTAAAAGCAGTAAGAATAGAATTAGATGAGGCGTTTTTATCATGAGTTAAAGATAGTATTTTTTAGTAAAAATTAAGTCTGAATTTTAAAGCTAAAATTTAATTGTTAATTATTATGAATACTCTCAATTTAGTCATAAATTTGCATCAATTTTTTAAGGAAATTAACTAAAGGTCTACATAAATATGTCTACAGACATTCGAATCAAAAAAGGATTAGACATTAATCTTGTAGGAGGTGCTATTAGAGAGACTCAAATTCTCAAAGACAGCGACTCGTATCAGATTAATCTAGATGACTTTCACGGAATTATTCCAAAATTACTTCTCAAACAAGGCGAAAAGGTTAAAGCTGGTCAAGCTTTGTTTTTCAACAAAGACAATCAAGAAATGTTATTTGTGTCGCCTGTTAGTGGTGTTTTGGAAGAAATCAAAAGAGGTGCTCGTAGAAGAGTACTCAGCTTGACCATCAAGGCAGATGGAACAAATACAGCTGAGAAATTTGATGCGGTCAATCTCGAAAACGATGGAGCTAAAGAGATTAAAAAAGCGTTGTTAAAAGGAGGTTGTTGGCCATTTATCAAACAACGTCCTTACGATATTATCGCTAATCCAGCAGATACTCCTAAGGGGATTTTTATCTCTGGATTCGACACAGCTCCCCTCGCAGCTGACTTAGATTACACACTTAAGGGACAGGAACAATATGTACAAGCAGCAATTACTGCACTAGGTAAATTAACTTCTGGATCTGTTCATGTTTCAGTTAAAGATAATTCTTCAGTTCTCGCAGGTTTAGAAGGAGTTCAGGTACATACCGTATCAGGACCTCATCCAGCTGGACTCGTTGGAACCTTGATTAATAAGGTAGATCCAATCAATAAAGGTGAACGCGTTTGGACAGTGAATGCAGCAGACCTCGAAATTATCGGAAGACTCTTAAAAGAAGGAACTTTTGATGGTTCAAGAACAATTGCTGTTGCTGGTTCTGGAGTTTCAAAACCTTCTTATGTTCGCGTAAAACTCGGTGCTGAAATAAAAACTGTTTTAGATGCTGCTGGTGGACTCACTGATGAGAATGTCAGAGTAATCAATGGAAATGTTCTCACAGGAACTGGTGTAGCTCCATTTAGATACCTTAGATTCTACAACAATTCTGTAACAGTGATTCCAGAAGGAAATGACTACGAACTTTTTGGATGGGCAAAACCGACCTCATCTAAAATTTCTATTACAAGAGCATTGACGTTTTCATGGCTCACAAAAAGTAAATCGTATGATCTGGATACCAACACTAACGGTGAACACAGAGCCTTTGTTTTAACGGGACAATACGAACAGGTTTTTCCATTGGATATCTATCCAATGCAATTGCTCAAGTCGTGTATGATTAAAGATCTAGACGAAATGGAACAATTAGGTTTATACGAAGTTGCTCCTGAAGATTTTGCACTTACTGAATTTGTGTGTGTTTCCAAACAACCACATCAGAAGATTATAAGAGAAGGATTAGATTTATTATATAAAGAAATCGGATAGTATGAGTTTAAAGAATAAATTACATCTCATAAAAGAGAATTTTAAAGGGAAGAAGTTTGCTCCTGCATTTAATGCATTACACACCTTCTTGTACACTCCAAATGAAACGACTCACTCTGGATCTCACATTAGAGCTGTAGACGATTTAAAACGTACGATGAATACGGTAATCATGGCTTTGATTCCAGTATTGATCTTTAGTTTTTTTAATACGGGTTATCAACATTATTCAGCAATTAATGGTTTTCCAACAGACTTTAGTTTGATGGAACACTTTTTAACCTTAGATAACTTTCTTGTAGGACTTGTAACCATGCTTCCTTTGATCATTGTCTCCTATGGAGTTGGTTTGGGAGTTGAGTTTTTATTTGCAGTACTCAAAGGACACGAAGTAGAAGAAGGATATTTGGTTACGGGAATGTTAGTTCCACTAATTGTTCCTATTGATATTCCACTATGGATGTTAGCAGTAGCAGTAGTCTTCGGAGTGGTGATCGGAAAAGAAGTTTTCGGAGGAACAGGAATGAATATCCTAAACCCAGCACTGACCATTAGAGCATTCTTATTCTTCTCTTATCCAACTTGGATGAGTGGAGATAAGGTATGGGTTCACGATGCCGTTGCAAAAGCTGGAACCGCTGATGCTATTTCTGGAGAAACCATTTTAGGCTCGCTTGCTCAAGGAGCTGAGTATTCGTATTCAGTTTCTGATATGTTCTTTGGATTTATTCCTGGATCTGTAGGGGAGACATCAACCTTCTTAATTTTATTAGGAGGTTTGTTCTTAATCTATACAAAGATTGGATCGTGGAGAATTATGCTAAGCGCTGTACTTGGAGCACTTGTAATGGGATTGATCTTTAATGGAGTAGTTGATGCTGGTTGGATTCACGCTAGCTCTAAATTCTATCATTTGATGAGCTTGCCTTACTGGCAACACTTATTAGTAGGTGGGTTAGCATTTGGTATTGTCTATATGGCAACTGATCCAGTAACTGCTGCTCAAACTGAAAAAGGTAAGTGGTACTACGGATTCTTAATCGGATTTATTTCTGTGATGATTCGCGTATTTAACCCAGCTTATCCAGAAGGAGTATTCTTAGCGATTCTTCTTATGAACGTCTTTGCTCCAACGATTGATCACTATGTGGTTAGAGGAAATGTAAAGAGACGTTTAAAACGTACCAAAAAATCAATTGCTAACCTTGAAACTGTTTAACAATGGCAATTAATACAGATAAAAATTCATATACTTTTATTTTTGCAATCATCATGGTTGTGATTGTAGGAGCGCTATTAGCTTTTATTTCTTCTTCACTAAGGGGAACGATTAGCGAGAATATACGATTGGAAAAACAACAGAACATCCTTTACGCTATGGGTGTTAATAATAACGATGAAGGAAGTGTTGAATTTATTTCAACTTCTGAAGTTTCTGAAGTGTTTAACCAGTACATCAAAAAACAATTGGTGATTGAAGGTGATCAAATCACTGAAGATAAAGAAGCTTTTTTGATCGATTTAAAGAAAGAAGGGGAACGCGCTAAAAATGGAGAAGAGCGTCGTTTACCTGTCTTTGTTGGAGAAAAAGACGGTAAAACATTTTATATCCTTCCTATGTTAGGTAAAGGACTTTGGGACGCGATCTGGGGTTATGTAGCCTTAGATGACAAGCTGGTGATTCAAGGAGTGTTCTTTGATCACAAGGGAGAAACTCCAGGTCTTGGAGCGAACATCAAACAACGATTCTTTATGGATGACTTTAGTGGGGAGTCTATATTGGATAGCGACCAAATTGTTGGCGTTAAAGTTATTAAGGGTAATAACGACCCTTTAAACAACGACAAATTAGACAATGAAGTTGATGCACTTGCAGGAGCTACCATTACAGGTAATGGGCTTTCAGTAATGCTTGCAGACAGCTTTAAGCTTTATGAAAATTATTTAAACAGCATTTTAGTACAATAAGATTATGGGATTACTATCTAAAAAAGATGCAGCCTTAGTAAAAGATCCATTATTTGACAATAACCCGATTACAATTCAGGTATTGGGGATCTGTTCAGCGCTTGCCATCACAGCAGAATTAAAGGCATCTATCGTAATGGGATTGTCGGTACTATTCGTTTTGGGAATGGGAAATGTGGTGATTTCTCTTATGAGAAACATCATTCCTTCTAAGATTAGAATTATCGTTCAATTAGTTGTCGTAGCTACCTTGGTAATTATCGTAGATCAAGTACTTAAAGCTTTTGCATACGAACTCAGTAAAACGCTTTCAGTTTTCGTAGGTCTGATTATTACCAACTGTATCATTATGGGTCGTTTTGAGGCTTTTGCCCTCGGAAATGGACCCTGGAAGGCCTTTTTAGACGGAATTGGTAACTCAGCAGGATATGCAGTTATCCTTGTGATTATTGGATTCTTTAGAGAATTATTAGGATCAGGATCATTACTTGGATTTCAGGTATTAGGAGATCCTGTTGCAAAAACAGGAGTATACGCCTTGGGATATGAAAACAATGGATTTATGTTATTATCTCCAATGGCACTTATTGTAGTTGGACTCATTATATGGGTTCAACGATCTAGAAACCCTAAACTTCAAGAATCTCACTAAGAAATAAATTATGGAACATTTAGAATTATTTTTCAAGTCTGTTTTTATTGACAATATGGTGTTTGCCACATTCTTAGGGATGTGTTCATATCTAGCAGTGTCTAAAAAAGTATCTACAGCTGTGGGATTAGGTGCAGCTGTGATCTTCGTGATGGCAGTTACGGTACCATTGAACTGGCTCTTAGATCAGTATTTATTAAGAGACGGAGCACTTGCTTGGTTAGGGCCTGAGTACGCCGATTACAATTTAGGATTCTTATCGTTCATCCTTTTTATCGCGACCATTGCTACGATGGTGCAATTAGTAGAAATTGTAGTAGAGAAGTTTTCTCCATCACTCTATAACTCTTTGGGTATTTTCTTACCGTTGATCGCTGTAAACTGTGCGATATTAGGAGGTTCTTTATTTATGCAATCTAGAGAAATCCAATCCCTAGAGTTAGCCTTTAACTACGGTATTAGTTCTGGTATCGGTTGGTTCTTAGCAATTTTAGCAATTGCTGCGATTCGTGAAAAGATTCGTTATTCTAACGTGCCTCCAGCATTGAGAGGATTGGGAATTACGTTTATAATTACCGGTCTAATGGCAATTGGATTCATGAGTTTTGGAGGAATGTTAACTGGTGATAATCCAGTGCCTGAAGCTCCAGTAGAAGAAACTGCTACTGTAGTAGAAGATAAAAAAGAAGAATTAAAAGAAGAGAAAGACTCAGATGCTATCTCTTACAATGATTTAAATAAATAAGAATGATTTTAGCGACAAGTACACTTACTACCATTGTTATTACTGTAGTTGCCTTTATGGTATTGCTATTAGTATTGGTTTCTTTATTGTTGTTTACCAAAGAAAAATTATCTCCTTCAGGGCCTGTTACCATCACTATTAACGGTGAGAAAAAGGTAGAGGTTGCCTCTGGGGGATCTCTTTTGTCAACTCTTGGTGGTCAAAAGATTTTCTTGCCTTCAGCTTGTGGTGGAGGTGGAACCTGTATTCAGTGTGAATGTCATGTTCACCAAGGTGGAGGAGAAGCACTTCCAACAGAAACCCCTCACTTTTCTAAGAAAGAACTCGTAGAGGGAGCTCGTTTAGCATGTCAGGTAAAAGTAAAGCAGGATATGGATATCTCAATTCCTGAAGAGGTATTTGGGATTAAAAAATGGCAAGGAAAAGTTGTTAGAAACTACAACGTAGCATCTTTTATTAAAGAATTTGTTGTTGAGATTCCAGAAGATATGAATTACAAAGCTGGAGGATATATTCAAATTGAAATTCCTCCATGTGAAATCAACTACTCTGATATCGATATTACAGCGCATCCAGAAGAGCACGAAACTCCAGATAAGTTTCAAGCTGAGTGGGATAAGTTTAACTTATGGCCACTTGTGATGAAAAATCCTGAAACAGTTGAGAGAGCTTATTCAATGGCTTCTTACCCTGCAGAAGGAAGAGAGATTATGCTTAACGTCCGTATTGCAACTCCACCATGGGATCGTGCTAAAAACGGATGGATGGATGTGAATCCAGGTGTTGCATCATCCTATATCTTCTCTCGTAAAGCTGGGGACCCTGTTACTATTTCAGGACCTTACGGTGAATTCTTTATCAACGAATCAGAAGCAGAAATGCTTTACGTTGGTGGAGGAGCTGGTATGGCGCCAATGCGTTCACATTTATACCACCTTTTCAAAACATTAAAAACCAATAGAAAAGTGACTTATTGGTACGGAGGTCGTTCAAAAAGAGAATTGTTCTATATCGATCACTTTAGACAATTGGAACAAGAATTCCCTAACTTCAAATTCTATTTAGCGCTTTCAGAGCCAATGGAAGAAGACAACTGGAAGGTTAAGGAAGATATCGATAGCCCAGGAGATGGATTCGTTGGATTCATTCACAATGTGGTAATCGATCAGTATTTATCAAAACACGATGCACCAGAAGATATTGAATTGTACTTCTGTGGACCACCACTGATGAACAAAGCGGTTCAAAAAATGGGTGAGGACTTTGGTCTAGCCGATGAGAATATTCGCTTCGACGATTTCGGAGGATAAGACAAGAGCCAGTAGTTATCTACTGGCTTTTTTTTAGCTTTGTCATATGAAAGCACTATCAGAACAGGAATTGCACAACCTCGCTATGAATTATGTAGGGAAAGAGTTAGAAGCTCAGGGCTATGAGTTTATGGCCGTGAACTCCAAACTCAAGAAACACCCTCAATTTGTGTGCTTAAAAGACAAACTATTGCATTTTATTCTTGTCGAAGCCATCTGTTATCCTAGAAATCCTCATATGATTAATAATGATAGAGCTGAAAAGATGAGAGATCACGCTCAAAAGTTTGAAGGATTAACTTATTACGCAGCAGTTGGACTTCACAATACTCAGGATCCTAGTTTGCCTATTTATTTAAACGAACCATATACCATTACTTATCCTGGTTTAAAAGAAATTAAATGAAAAGAATTTTCTACATAGTTGTTCTAAGTTTTTTTGTCGTTTCATGTGGATCGGATGTTCACTTTAACAAATCTCAATTTAGAGGGGAGGCTTTTGGAACTACTTATTCGATCATCGTTACGGATACCAAAACGGTGGATTTACACACGGAAATCGATTCAGTAATAAAGGTAGTCAACCAGTCGCTATCGACTTATATACCAAACTCTGATATATCTAAAATCAATCAGGGAGACACTTCTATTGTAGTGGATCATATGTTTAGAGATGTCTTTAATCTATCCGATGAAATCTATCAAAAAACTTCAGGTTATTTTGACCCTACTGTTGGAGTCTTGGTCAATGCTTGGGGATTTGGTCCTGGAAAGCAGATCGATATGAACGAACATATTATTGATAGTTTGATGAATTATGTGGGCTACTCAAAGGTGAAGATGACTGATGATTTTCGAATTATCAAGGATCATCCATCCATCTATTTTGATTTTAACGCCATCGCCAAGGGTTATGCTATTGATCGATTAGGAGCTGCATTGGATCAACGAGGCCTTGAGAATTACCTCATTGAAGTAGGAGGTGAAATTCTCAGTAAGGGAATTAATACAGTCTCTAAAAAAGAATGGGTGGTAGGAATTGACGATCCTCTAGCAGAAGACCGTTCGAATCCTATCCGATTGCTCAAACTCAAGGACAGAGCACTGGCTTCATCGGGTAATTACAGAAAGTTTCGTGTAGATCCCAGCAGTGGAGAAAAATATGTGCACACCATAAACGCCCTAACAGGTTATACGATGAATTCAAAAGTATTGGCGGTTAGTGTTTTGGCTAATGACTGTGGAACAGCAGATGGCTATGCAACAGCTTTTATGGCGATGGGTCTTGAAAAGACAAAGCAGCTTATAGAGAGTGATGCTTCACTCGATGCATTTGTTGTTTATTTAGATGAGGCTGATCAAACAGCAATTTGGGCTTCTGAAGGATTTAAAGAGGCTTTCTTATCAAGGGAATAAGCTCTCCTTTAGGGAGTCTGTAACGATCGAGTTCTTCCTCGGAGAATTGTTTTGTATAGTCAACCATCGCTACTTCAAATCCAGCTTTTTCTAAATAATTTGGGTAATCTAAACCGTAAACCCTCAAATGGTCGTACTGACCAAATACCCTACTGCGTTCTTTAGGGTCGGTTATGGAATCATCTTCAAAGCTGTGTTCTCTAGTGAGATCTTGAGGAATTTGAACAATTCCCCATCCACCAGGTTTGAGTACTCTAAAAAGCTCCCTCATGGCCTTCTGGTGATCAGGGATGTGTTCCAAAACGTGATTACAGAGGATAACATCAAAAGTATTGTCTTCAAGTGGAAGATTGCAGATGTCGGCTTTGATATCAGCAAGAGGTGAATTCAAATCCGTGGTCGTATAATCGATATTCTCTAGTTTTTTAAATCGCTTGTAAAATGCCTGCTCTGGTGCAAAGTGGAGTAGCTTTAGTTCTTTGGTAAAAAACTCTGTTTCGTTTTGAAGATAGAGCCACAATAAGCGATGACGTTCAAGCGATAGAGTTGAAGGGGCTAGAACATTTTCTCGTTGGTTTTGGTAACCATAGGGCAAAAAACTTCTAAAACTCTTGCCGTCAATAGGGTCAGTATAAGTTGATCCCTTGTAGTACAATGCCAAAAAAGGTCTTATTCCATAACTCAACTTAATAAGTAAGGGTCTTGGAATTTTGTTTAAAAGAAGTTTAAATACTGATTTTATCAAGCTATTTACTTTTTTCTAAAGGGGTCCTCTTCATTTGAAGTAATCCCTAAAGCCTCGTAAATATAATCGAAAGTCGATAATAATTGAGGTTTTCCATCGACGATTGCTACATCGTGTTCAAAGTGAGCTGATGGTTTTTTATCTGCTGTGAGTATGGTCCAACCATCGTTGAGTTGGATGATTCGATGGGTACCCATATTGATCATCGGTTCGATGGCAACTACCTGCCCTTCCATAAACTTCTTACCTCTTCCACGTTTACCGTAGTTGGGCATTTCAGGATCTTCGTGCATGCTTTTACCAAGTCCGTGTCCTACGAGTTCTCTAACTACTCCATAACCAAAAGATTCGGTATACTGTTGAATCGCAAAACCAACATCTCCTACGCGATTACCGAGTTTAAATTGTTCAATACCAATATAAAGTGATTTTTTTGTGACATCAAGAAGTTGTTTGACTTCTGGACTTACTTCACCTACTTCAAAAGTATAGGCGTGATCCCCGTAAAAACCGTTTTTTAAGGCTCCACAATCGATGGAGATGATATCCCCTTCCTCGAGTGGAGTGTTGTTTGGAATCCCGTGAACAACTTGTTCATTGGGACTCATACACAAAGTATTTGGAAAATCGTACAAGCCTAAGAATCCAGGTTCAGCACCATGATCTCTGATAAAACTCTCAGCTAAGGCATCGAGTTTTAAGGTAGTGACTCCTGGCTTCACTTCAGAAGCGAGCATTCCTAATGTTTTTGAAACGATTAGGGCACTTTCGCGCATTAATTCTAATTCTTCTGGAGTTTTTAAGTGAATCATGGATTAACCGATTAGCGATTTTTGAGTCATCTCTTCTGGTTGATCAATTCCTAAGATTTCTAAAATTGTAGGAGCGATATCACCTAAAACACCGTTTTGAACCGGTGATCTATCTGGATCTACTAAAATAAAAGGCACAGGATTAGTCGTATGAGCAGTGTTTGGAGATCCATCAGGATTCACCATGGTATCACAGTTTCCGTGATCTGCTATGACAAGGGTACTATAGCCATGAGCTGAAGCTGTTTCAATTACCGCTTGTGCACACTGATCTACTGTTTCACAGGCTTTAATCGCAGCAGACATAACTCCTGTATGTCCAACCATATCAGGATTTGCAAAGTTTAAACACACAAAGCTTGCTTCTTCTTTTTCCAATTCTGGAATAATTGCATCTCTGATGTCAAAGGCGCTCATTTCTGGTTGAAGATCATAAGTTGCTACTTTCGGAGAAGGGCAGAGGATGCGCTGTTCTCCCTGATAAGGTTCTTCTCTACCTCCGTTAAAGAAAAAGGTAACATGAGGGTATTTCTCAGTCTCAGCAATGCGGATTTGTTTTTTACCAGCATCTGCAACAACTTCACCTAAGGTCTTTTTGATATTTTCTTTGTTGTATACCACCTCGATTCCTTTAAAGGATTCATCGTACATCGTCATGGTAACATAGTACAGGTCGAGCTTGTGCATATTTTGTTCGTGGTGATCTTCTTGAGATAATACCTGAGTAAGTTCTCTTCCTCTATCAGTTCTAAAATTAAAGAATACGACTACATCACCATCTTTGATTTTTGCATTCTCAGTATCGATACCATTGGTATTGATAATCGGTTTTAAGAATTCATCGGTCACTTCCTCTGCGTAACTCTGTTTGATAGCTCCCAATAAGTCATCGGTTTGAGTTCCAATTCCGTTGACCACTGTGTCATAAGCAATTTTAACACGTTCCCAGCGCTTGTCTCTATCCATGGCGTAATAACGTCCAACAAGACTCGCAAGAGCTGCTTTTTTACCCTTGCAGTGTTCCATGAGTTCTTCTGCAAAACCTAAACCAGATTTTGGATCTACATCTCTTCCATCGGTAAAACCGTGCACATAGGATTGAGCTACCCCAGAACTATCGGCAGCATCGATCAATCCCTTTAAGTGTTTGATATGAGAGTGAACACCTCCATCGGATAACAATCCCAAGAAGTGAATAGGTTTATTATTGTCTTTAGCGTATTCAAATGCCTTTTGAAGAACTTCTTCCTCCTTAAGGGTGTTGTTTTCAACTGCTAAATTAATTTTTACCAAATCTTGATAAACAATTCTACCAGCACCTAAATTCATATGACCTACTTCTGAATTACCCATCTGTCCCTTAGGAAGACCAACATGCATTCCATCAGTTCTGAGATTAGAATTAGCGTATTTAGTATAGAGGCTATCTACAAATGGAGTATTTGCTTGAGCAATAGCTGAAATTTTAGGATCTGGAGATTTTCCCCATCCATCTAAAATCATTAAAAGTGCTTTGTTATTCATAACTGGAATTGTTTAGAGTGCAAAAATACCACCAATTCATTAGAAACCCATAGCTTGTGAAGTTTTTTAACAAATTAATAATCCAAAAGAGTTTGGATGCAATAGATGTGATAATTACATCAATATTTTATGCATTTTATAGTGAGGACCATGAGGTTCTATGAGGAATTCTTCTCCCTGCTTTTCGTAAGAGAGTTTTTCATAAAAAGGAACTGCAGTAGTTCTCGCATTCATCCATATTAGACGAACCCCTCTTTGCATGAGCCACTGCTCAGCAAAGGAGAGTAATTGAGCTCCATAGCCTTTGTTTTGGTGTTCACTAAGTACTGCCATACCTCTCAATTGAAGCGCCTTATGACCAGGAAAGGGAACATAGGGAGCAAAGAAAAAACTACTCACAGCGATGAGTTGGTCATCGATATATCCTCCGAGATGTATAGAGCCTACTCTAGAATCTCCATCCATTTCACAAGATTCAATTGGCATCCCACGTCTGAGTTCCGCATGTCTTACAGGGTAAGTCTCTTGGGCTGTTAGTTGTCTTATTTTCATTGTAATGTATTAAAAAGGGAGTTTGTCAGTATCTATGGGTTCCTCGTCTGGAATAAAAAGCTTTGCTTTATGGGGTCCTACTAAACTAATTTTATCGCCGATCACTCTGATATAATCACCTTCAGGAATGCCGACTACTGGTATTTTATGAAAGTGTTGAAATTCTGCAATACGATCGATACGGCTCTCTCCATTGTGCTTTAAGCCTTTGATGGGATCCATATAATGTGCATTGATATTAAAGGGAACTACAGCGGTTGTCTCAAATGATTTCGGCATCACAATAGGCATATCATTAGTAGTGTGCATTGTCATACCAGCAATATTGCTTCCAGCACTGCAACCCAGATAAGGGGTGCCTTTTTCAATCACCTCTTTTAAGGTATTCATCAGGTCTTGATCGTAGAGTTCTTTAACTAGTACAAAGGTGTTTCCTCCTCCAGTAAAAATAGCTTTAGCATGGATCAATGCATCTTTTGGGCTATCGTATTGATGAATTCCTCTAACTGCGATACCAATTTTTGAAAAAGATTGTGCCACATGTCTGGTGTAGTGATCCCAACTAATCGCTCCAGGTCTAGCAAAGGGTATAAAACAAACTTCATCGATTCCACTGTAAAATTCTTTTAAATCATCCAACAGATATTCGAGGTGTTTTTGACCGTATAAGGTAGAGGTGGAAGCTAGAATAAGGTTTTTCATATGGACAAATTAACAAAAGTTTAGTGCTTTAGAAGCTGATATTTCTTTTGATTTGAATTTATTTTACAAATACTAATTCGTAAATTTAAGGAACAAATAAGCTTCTTATGAAATTCAAAGCGCTCTTTTTAAGTCTTTTCTTGTTTTCAGCAATTCTATTTGCTCAAGAGGTAGATCGAAACCCCATCATGGGTCAGGTACTCTATCGATCTAGCAATGTAGTGGACGAACAGGTTATCAATACGACTTCTGAAGAATTTACCATTACAGATGAAAACGGACGATTTAGAATTGATGTAGCTGTAGGTGATGAGCTGGTGTTTATGGCGGTGAATTACGAACTCAAACACCTTGTCATCACTAAAGAAATAATCGATAACAATCGCATTGTAGTAGAGGTAAACCAGAAGGTGAACCTGCTTGATGAGGTAGTGATTTCTCCTGAAAACAGGGCAAAGTTCTTAGAACTTAAAAATGAAGAGTTCAAACAATACGTCTACGAAATAGATCGCGGTACAGAGGTGGAGAATATTGCTCAGCCTATGTATCTAAGAGGGATGAGAAATGGAATTAATTTTGTCAATATTTTTAAAGCGCTCTTTAAAGAAAACAATGAAAAAGACAAGCCTGTATTTAAACTATCCGATGTTTTAAGAGCGGTTTACGAAGATCAATTTTTTGTGGACAATCTGTATTTATCGGTAGATATGATTGATGATTTTCTAGTGTATTGTGATGCTCAAGCTCCTGATCGATCGCTGATGCTCAAGAAAAATGAATTTGAATTAGTTCAATTTTTAGTAGAGCAATCTCAAGCCTACTTAAGAGAAAACAATGAATAAAATCCTTTGGACACTTTTCTTAATCGCACTGAGTCTACAGCTCAGCGCTCAAGAATCAGACTTTAAAAAAATTAACGGAGTGTTGAATTCTTTGTCGGGTGAAGTAAGTGGAATACACATCATCAATAAAAGTAGTCAACTGGCTACTATTAGCAATGATAACGGATATTTTAGTATTAGCTCAAAACTCAATGATACTTTGATTATTCGTGGAGTTGGTTACCAAACCAAACAACTAATCATCAACTCAGAGAATTACAATAAATTTTCAATTGCAGTAGAATTGGAAGCTGAAGTAGTCGCTTTAAATGAAGTGGTTGTAATGCCCTACAATCTCTCAGGAGATTTATTGGTTGATATGGATGCGATCAGAGCAGAAGACCAGGTCAGTGAGTTTACACTCGGATTGCCCAATGCAGCTGCAACTCCTATGAGAAAATCACAGCGAATTTTAAACGAGGCGACTACAGGAGGTGGAATACTTCCATTAAATCCTATTCTCAATGGAATTAGCGGGAGGACAAAAAAGCTCAAGAAAATAGTGAAGCTAGATTTGAGGAATCAGCGCACCCTAAAAGTGCGTCACTCTTATCCCGATTCTTTATTTGTAAAAAACCTAATGATCGACAAGGATAAGATACTCGATTTTATGTACTATTGTGAAACAGATCCTGAGTTTAATTATTACGCTCGGATCAATGATAAATTTAGACTTTGGGAGCTTATGATTGAAAAGAGTAAACGATATAGAGATCTAAATAATTTAAATTAATATGAAGTATTTAAAGTATTACAAGTGGGTATTTATAGCAATGGCAACCCTGATGATGTCATTTAGTGCTGTACACAAATTTTATCTAAGTGTATCGGAGATAAGCTATTCTGAATCAGATCAAAAAATTAGAATAATCAGTAGAATCTTTATCGATGATTTAGACGCAGTACTTTTAGCTCGATATGAAATTGAATCAAAACTCTCAACGGCTGATGAACATGAAATGGCTGGCTATTATTTAGAAAAATACATCAAAGCTAAATTCTTGATAAAAGCCAATGATACCTTGTTAGACTACGAGATACTCGGACATAAAATTGACAACGATCAAATGGTGTTTTTTATGGAAGCAACCTATGAAGATATTCAGGGGCTTAATTCTCTTTTTGTTCAGAATGAACTATTGATGGATAAATTTGACGAACAACAGAATATTGTACACCTACAACTAAAAGGTTTAAAAAAGAGTGTAATGCTCATAAAAGAGCGTTCTTCAAGCATGTTAAATTTTTAACAAAACCTTATTTTAAAACGAATTAATTAACTATTTTCAACAAAAATTTAAACCCTAACTAATGAAACGACTAAACAGACTATTTTCTTTGCTTTTTGTGAGTGTTTCTTTGGTAGTATCTGCCCAAGAAGAAGCACCTCAGAGAGAGGGAGGACATGAAAATCAAAGTAAGTTCAGACAGCTCTATCAAGAGTTTGCTTCGCCAAACACTTTTAGATCTGCCTCTGGAGCACCAGGGCCTGATTACTATCAACAACAGGCTAATTATAAAATGGATATCGTTCTCGACGATAAAAATGCTAGAATTGATGGAGAAGAAACAATTACCTATATCAATAATTCTCCTGATGCCTTAGAGTTTTTATGGGTGCAACTTGATCAAAACGTAAGAGCTAAGGATTCAAAGGCACCTCTAAGAAATGGAAGTGGAGTTCCCCTTGCACAACAAGCTTCTTCATTCGCATCTTCTTATTTAACAGAGCCATTTGATGGAGGATTTAACATTCTCTCTGTCACGGATGAGCGAGGAGCTCCAATGCGTCACACCATCAATCAAACGATGATGCGTATTGACCTTTACAGACCATTAGCTTCTGGAGAATCGGTAAGCTTTAATATTAAGTGGTGGTACAATATTCCAGACCATACCATCAATAGAGCGCGTTCTGGTTTTGAATACTTTGCTAAAGACGGAAACAGAGCCTATGTAATTGCACAATTCTTCCCAAGAATGGCTGTGTACAGCGATGTGGAAGGATGGCAAAATCATCAGTTCTGGGGATCGGGTGAGTTTGCATTGACTTTTGGAGACTACGAGGTAAGTATCACTGTACCTGAGGACCATGTGGTTGATGGAACTGGAGAACTTCAAAACAGAAAACAAGTGTTTTCTAAAACGATGATGAATCGTTATGAGCAGGCTAGAAAATCTTATACGGAGCCTGTGATGATTGTAACTCAAGAAGAAGTGGAAGCTAAAGAAGCTGCTCATACCTCTGACAATCCACCTTCAAAGACGAAGACTTGGGAGTTTAAAGCTCATAATGTAAGAGACTTTGCTTTTGCGACTTCTAGAAAATTTATATGGGATATGATGGCTGTTAAAATTGGTGGTAAAGACATCATGGCAGTATCTATGTACCCTAAAGAAGGAAATCCATTATGGGAAGACTGGTCTACTAAGGTAGTTGCTTCAACCTTGAAGTCTTATTCAAAATACACTTTTGACTATCCTTATCCTAAGGCGATCTCAGTTCACGCTAAGAATCAAGGAATGGAATATCCAATGATTTGCTGGAACTACGGACGTCCAAATGAAGACGGTACTTATTCAGATCGTACCAAGTACGGAATGATGAGTGTAATTATTCATGAGGTTGGACATAACTTTTTCCCGATGATTGTGAATTCTGATGAGCGTCAGTGGGGATGGATGGATGAAGGTTTGGATACCTTTATGCAGTATTTAGCTGAGCAAGATTTTGGAGAAGCCTATCCTGATATCATCGCTCCTAATGAAAAGTATCCTTCTAGAAGAGGAGACCCATCTAAGATTGTACCTTATATGAAAGGTGATCAAAGCTTTATTGCTCCGATCATGGCGAATCCTGAAAACGTTTATCAATTAGGCCCTAATGCCTATGCAAAGCCTGCAACAGCGCTTAATATCTTAAGAGAAACTGTAATGGGTAGAGAGCTATTTGACAAAGCCTTTAAAACCTATTCACAGCGTTGGATGTTTAAACACCCATCACCAGAAGATTTCTTTAGAACAATGGAAGACGCTTCAGCAGTAGATTTAGATTACTTCTGGAGAGGATGGTTCTATACTACGGACTATGTTGATATAGGAGTAAAAGAAGTTAAGAAATACTATGTGAGTAATGAGCCGACTAAGGCTATGAAAGAATATATGGCAGAGCGTAATCTTACCGAAGCTGATTTACCACCATTAGTATACTTAGCTGAAGAAGGATCTGAAGACTACAATGAGGCGCTTAAAGGAAAGGCTCCATCTGAAACTTCTCAAACTTTAAAAGAGTTTATGATGGACAATATGACTGCAGAGCAAAGAGCAGCTGTAAAAGAACCTAAGTTCTTCTATGAGATTACTTTTGAAAAGCCAGGAGGAATCCCAATGCCATTAATTGTTTCCTATACCTATGCTGATGGTAGTACAGAAGATATTACTTATCCAGCAGAAATATGGAGAAAGAATGACAAGGAAGTAAAACGAGTGGTTTCTTCTGATAAATAAATCGTCGGTATTGTTGTAGATCCAAGAGCTGAAACTGCTGATATTGATACGACTAACAACAGTTGGCCAAAAGAAGAAGTCAAATCTGAATTTGACGAATTCAAAGAAAAGATGAAGGGATAATCCTATCTACTATATTTTTTAATGAAAGCGGTGCAAATGCATCGCTTTCTTTTTATATTTGTCCCTATGATGTTGAACAGTATTCTATTTATTTCTGGAGCAGAGATCTTTTTTATCATGTTTATCGTGGTAATGGTATTTGGTGCCGACAAGATTCCGGATATAGCAAGAGGTCTAGGGAAGGGTATGAGACAACTCAAAGACGCTTCAGATGATATCAAAAAAGAAATTTACAAAAGTGCTGATAAGCACGGTGTAGATACCTCAGTGGGTAAGGATATCAAGAAAGAAATAGATGAAGTTAAGGACGGCTTAGACGATTTAACTGGATCTGTTAGAAGGAGATTCTAAAGCACTCTACTCATTGTAAGCCCATCTCTAATAGGAAGTAATACCGTTTCTACTCTAGTATCACTGGCTAGTTTTTTATTGAATTCCAAGAGGGCTTTGGTCGTTTTGTCTTTAGGACTCAATGTTTCGACCACCTTCCCAGTCCACAGTACATTATCCGATAATATCACTGTTCCTGTTTTTGACTTCTTTAATACTGCTTCAAAATAAGCGTCGTACTGCTTCTTTTCAGCATCGATAAATACCAAATCAAACTCCATATTAAAACCTGGAATCAGATTGACTGCATCTCCAATATGCTGATGAATTTGATTTCGATAAGGACTTTTGTCAAAGTATTTGTTTTGAATAGATTCCAGTTCTGGATTGACATCGATGGTGTGTAATTCTCCATCCTTTTGAAGACCTTCAGCTAAACAGAGTGCAGAATAACCAGTATAGGTTCCAATTTCGAGAATGTTCTTAGGGTTAATAATCTTGGATAACATACTGAGAACTCTTCCCTGAAAATGCCCTGTGATCATCCTCGGTTGAATAACTTTTAAATGGGTTTCCCTGCTGAGTTCTTGCAAGAGTTGAGGTTCTTCTTGAGAGTGATTTACAATATAAGATTCGATGAGTTCTGGTAAAAAATGCATCTACTTTGTTTTAGTGTTGTTAATCAATAAGTAACTACAGATGATTAGTACAAAGATACAAGAGCTCAGTAAACCGTAAAAACTGTATTCGAGACCGAATCGCTCTGCAGTAAACCCAAGTACCACAGGACCTATTAAAAAACCGCTATAACCACATCCAGCAACAATTGTCAGAGCCTTTGCAGCATCTATTTTAGAGGTTTTTCCAGTTATTCTAAAGAGCTCTGGTACCATAACAGAGAAGCCGAGTCCAATAAGACCAAAACCACCGATACTGATATAAAGTTCGTTGACAAGAACTAATAAATACCCTAGAGAAGCAATAAAAGCTCCTGCTAATAAGACCCATCTAGATCCTAATTTTTCACTTATTCCATCTCCTAAGAACCGACCAATGGTCATCGTAATAGAAAAACCTAAGAAGCCAGCTCCAAACAATACCGTTGGCGCTAAGGTGATGTCTTTGAGGTAAAGCCCACTCCAATCTGCAATTGCTCCTTCAGAACCCATAATTACAAAAGAAATAAGACCTAAAAGAAAAATGGTCTTTAAATATGACCAATCTACTTTTTCTTTGGACTCTTGCTCGCCACTTATAAAACTGTATTCTTTTGACAATAAATAATTGAGCAGTATGGATATGAATGCTGCGATACCAATGTGTAAGACCGCGTTGTTCAATTGAATGATTAGAAAGGTTCCCAGTCCTGCAAAGGCACCTCCTAAACTAAAAAAACCATGCATTGCAGACATTAGATTGACTTGGTCTCTCTTTTCAATAATGGTCACTAGATTATTCATCGAAATATCGAGTACTCCTTGAACCACACCCATTAAAAACAAGGATATTATTAATCCGCTTAAAGAGTTAGATACAAATGGAAGAATGTATAAGAGCGGGAGCATGAGGATACTTATTTTTGTCGCCTTACCACTTCCAAGAGAATTGATAATTTTTGGAACAAAACCCATGATACTAAAGATCCCTAAAGCAAAGGCAAATAATGCAATACCTAATTCTGCTTTGCTCAAGGAGAGCTGCTCTTTAATAATAGGGATGTAAATCGCCCATGTTCCATAGAGAATATTTAAGGTTGCAAAAACATAGGCAACTGAGAAATAGGCTCTGTTCTTTAAAATTGCTACGAGTGAATTCATATGTTAATAACAAACACAAATATATACTTAAAGGATTAATTAGTGATTTTTATTCTTAGCAAAAAGATTTTATAATAGTATATTTGAATTAGATAAAACAACTACCAATGAGTAAATCAAAAGGAAAAATTCAAGAAAAAATAGATGAGAAATTACTCGAAGAGCGAAAGGTATTTCTTTGGGGACAGGTAGATGATCAATCTGCTAAACACGTGATTGACCGTCTTTTGTATTTGGATTTGATCTCTAATGATGAAATACAATTAATCTTCAATTCTCCAGGAGGCTATGTAACCTCTGGTTTTGCAATTTATGACACTTTAAAGTCACTTAAGAGTCCTGTTTCAACGGTATGTTCAGGTTTAGCAGCTTCTATGGCTTCTATCTTGTTGTCTGCAGGAGCAAAGGGAAGAAGATTTATAGAACCCCATGCACAAGTGATGATTCATCAGCCTAGTGGTGGTGCTAGAGGTCAGGCTTCTAATATTGAAATACAAGCTCGAGAAATTTTAAAAACAAGAACCCTTAGTGCAGAAATTTTAGCAACCAACTGTAATCAAAAAGTTGACAAGGTATTAAAAGACTTCGATAGAGACTATTGGATGAATGCAGAGGAATCGATGGAATACGGAATTGTAGATGGAGTTAAGGAATAAAATTCAGTTATATTGACACATAAAAAAAGCCTCTTAAATTAATAAGAGG
>DAIRFL010000014.1:0-19535 GCA_036795105.1 Flavobacteriaceae bacterium
GTATTTAAGATTTTGAGCTCCCTTTTTGTATTTTCGCTCCTATGATTCAGCTTACAATTATAGGTACTGGAGCAGTTGCAAAAAATTTATATCAAGCGTTTACTGCTGCTGAAAAGGTTCAACTTCAAATCATCGGTCGATCTAAAGAAGCACTAGAGTATTTCTCAATGGCGAAGACGACGACGGATTTTACAAGGGCGCAAGATTCCTCTATTGTGTTATTAGCAGTCTCTGATTCGGCAGTTGCCATATGTGAAGAGGCCATTGGACCTACTAATTCAATAGTTGCCCACTGTGCAGGATCCTTAAGTATAGATACGCTACAGGCTGAAAACGCAGGAGTGTTTTATCCCCTACAGACCTTTAACACTAAAAAAACGGTCTCTTTTGAGAACATTCCAATATTGATTGAAGCGACAAATACTCCTACATTAAAGACCTTAAGAACAGTAGCCAATAGCATCTCAAATGATGTGAGAGAACGCTCTTCAGCGGATCGAAGAAATGCACATTTAGCTGCGGTCTTTGCAAATAATTTTAGCAATTACCTCTTTGGGGTTAGCAAGGAGCTTCTAAAGGAATTCAATCTAGAAGATGATTTATTAGATGAATTAATACTCCAGACCGCAAAGAATGCAGTTGATTTCAATCCAAATTCGATTCAATCAGGCCCTGCTAAAAGAAATGATATAGACACCATTCAAAGGCAGCTCCATTTAATCAGCGATTCCAATCACAAAAAATTATATCTTCAGCTTACGAATGCCATAAAAGAACAATACCATGAGTTATAAAGAACAGCTACACAAAATCGACACCTTCATCTTTGATGTTGATGGAGTCTTTACCGATGGAACGGTACAAATAAGTGAACAGGGACAATTGTTGAGATCTGTTAGTGTAAAAGACGGTTATGCTGTTAAGCAAGCTCTGAATTTAGGGTATAAGATCTGTTTGATTTCAGGGGGGACCGACCCTGGAGTAAAAAGTAGATTTTCAGCTTTGGGAGTAGAACACATCTATTTAGGTGTCTCTTATAAAATGGATGCGCTTGAAGACTTTTTAAGCAAGACTGGGGTTGCATCAGAAAATATACTCTATATGGGAGATGATTTACCAGATATCCCAGCCTTAAAAGCGGCGGGACTTTCAAGCTGTCCTCAAGATGCAGTTGCTGAGGTAAAGGCAATAGTCGACTATGTTTCTCATAGGGTTGGAGGAGACGAATGTGTACGTGATGTAATTGAACAAGTTCTGAAGGTAAAGGGCGATTGGCCTCCTGCCTACGATGCTAAAAACGATTAGTCTATGAAGTTTAATTGCAAGGTAGTTTTAGGGTCTTCTTCTCCGAGGAGAAAGGATTTTTTTAAGGCTATGGGAGTCGATGTTGAAATAAGGACTAAGGAGGTTAAAGAGGATTATCCCAAGGAATTAACTAAAGGGCATATAACTGATTATTTAGCTCGTTTAAAAGCCCAGCCACTGCTAAATACCTTAACTGAAGATGAGGTACTCATTACCTCAGATACCATTGTTTGGTTCGAAAACAGAGCACTTGGAAAACCAACAGATTACAATCAAGCTGTAGAAATGTTAGAGCAACTCTCCGGAAACTGGCACGAGGTCTATACCTCTGTGTGTTTTAGTTCAAAAGAAAAACAAGAGCTCGTCAATGCGATTACAAGAGTTAAATTCAATGATATTTCCAGGGAGGACATACAATATTATATCGATGAGTATCAACCATTTGACAAGGCTGGAGCTTATGGAATTCAGGAGTGGATTGGACTTATTGCTGTTGAAAAAATAGAGGGTTCTTACAACAATGTCGTTGGATTACCGACTGCACTTGTCTATAAAACATTAACAAAATTTTGTAATTCCTGAGGATCAAAAAATTGTATTTTGCTTCAAAAGGTACTACATGAACAAACCCATTCTCTTACTAGCTTTACTATTTTTATTTAAGCTCCCTCTTTTTGCACAGCAGCCCAGTGCTAAATCCTCATCTGAACTTTATCTAGACCTTCAAAAATTAAACTTTTTAGGCAGAGTAATGTTTGTAGCAGCGCATCCCGATGACGAAAACACTCGATTAATATCTTATTTAACCCATCAATTACACGCTAAAACTGCTTATTTGGCAATGACCAGAGGTGATGGTGGTCAAAACCTTATCGGAACTGAAATTCGGGAACTCTTAGGGGTTTTAAGAACCGAAGAACTCAAAAAGGCACGCTCTATTGACGGTGGAGAACAATACTTTACAAGAGCTAATGATTTTGGTTATTCTAAACATCCAGATGAAACACTCAGAATATGGAATAAACAAGAATTATTAGCTGATATAATCGATCGTGTACGACTCTTTAGGCCAGATGTAATCATCAATCGATTTAATCACCGAACTCCCGGTAGTACTCACGGTCATCATACCACTTCCGCCATACTTTCGGTTGAAGCTTTTGATTTAATTGACAATACGGATCAATTTCCACTTAGAACTGCTCGTGAAAATTGGAAGCCCAAACGACTCTTTTTTAATACCTCTTGGTGGTTTTACGGTTCAAGAGAAAAATTTGAAGAGGCCAATGATTCCAATATGTTGAGATACGACGTGGGAACCTATTACCCCGCTCTTGGAGTTTCCAACAACGAAATTGCATCGCTTGCCAGTAGTCAGCACCTATGTCAGGGATTTGGAAGAAGATTGCAAAGAGGATCTGAAAATGAATATCTGGAACTCATCAAAGGTTCAGCTACTACTGAGAACGATATCTTTGAAGGGATTGATACCACTTGGAATCGAATCAAAGGAGGAAAGGTTATTGAAAAACTTCTCAAACCCTTAGAGACTAACTTTAATTTTGCAAATCCATCTTTACATACACCTACCCTATTAAAAGCCTATACCCTTCTCAATAGTTTAGAAGACAGTTTTTGGAAGCGTGAGAAATCAAAAGAATTAATCGACTTTATCTTAGCGGTCAATGGAATATTTATTGAAACAAATGCTCAGAAGGCTTTTGCTAATCCAGCTAGCGATGTGAGTTTTATCCTAGAAGCAATCAATAGATCGAACAATAAAGTAGTTGTAAAATCTCTTTCGAGCAATCACGTTCTCAAAGGGAGCTTAAGCGATCTAAAACTTGATAACAATCAAAGAAGCACTACAAACCTCAGTGTGTATATTGATAAGAATACCGCTTATAACACTCCTTATTGGCTCGATCAGCCCTCCGATGGAATTGGTATGTACACGGTGGCTCAAAAAGACTTTATAGGACTCCCCAATACTCCTGAACCTATTGCATTTAAATTGGAGCTTTTGATAAACGATGTAATCATTCCTATAGAACGATCATTGGTATATCGATCCTCCAAACCAGATAAAGGAGAACTCTTAAGTAGTTTTAGGGTACTCCCTAAACTCAGTTTAGAATTTAAAGACAAGGTTGCTCTTTTCACCGATCGAGAACCCAAAACTGTACAGCTGGCTGTAAAAGCGCTCAGCAATAATCTAAAAGGTGAAGTGTCATTAAGTGTTCCCGCCTCTTGGAAGCTCGAACCGGCTACTCAAGAATTCGAATTTGCAAAAGAAGGAGAATCCAAATGGTTTTCTTTTGAACTCACTCCATCAGATACTTCAGGAAGCTTTAGTATTAGCGCTCAGGCAAAACTCGGTGATAAGAGTTATGACAAACAACACATTCTTATCGATTACGACCATATCCCCAAACAAGATGTGCTCCTACCCGCTTCATTTAAAGCAGTTAAGCTCGATATTGATAAAAGAGGTGATAAGATAGCCTATGTCATGGGAGCTGGTGATCAGGTACCTGAGAGTTTAGAACAAATTGGATATGAGGTGGATATCATAAGTATTGAATCGATAACAGAATCCCTTTTAAAACAATACGATGCCGTTGTTTTAGGAGTTAGAATTTACAATGTTTTTCCCGAGATAAGAGCAAAACAAAAAATCTTATTGGATTACGTCTACAATGGTGGTACGATGATTACCCAATACAATACCAGTGGGAGATCGGTACTCGACCTATCTGAAATAACTCCTTATCCCCTAAAACTTTCAAGAGATCGAGTAGCTGAAGAAGATGCTCAGGTTCGGTTTTTACTACCCAATCACCCAGTATTAAATGAACCGAATAAGCTCACTGATAAAGATTTTGAAAATTGGGTTCAAGAACGCGGATTGTACTTCCCTAATGAATGGGATTCTAAGTATGCGGCTCCATTAGAAATGAACGACTTAGGAGAGCGTCCAAAGAAGGGAAGTCTCCTTATCGCTCCTTATGGCAAAGGAACCTATATCTATACCGGAATTAGTTTCTTTAGAGAACTTCCAGCCGGGGTTGCTGGGGCATATAAATTATTTGCTAACCTACTTTCACATAAAAATTAACTAAACTATGAAATGGAAATCCTGGTATGGCCTTGTATTGGCTGCTAATGCACTTTATATCCTATTGTTTTACCTTTTAAAGACCTCTTATTAATATGAGCACACTGGATTGGATCATCCTCAGCGGAACACTTTTATTTATAATTGGATATGGTTATTGGAAAACAAGAGGAGCCACCTCTGTTGAAGACTACGTACTCGCTGGAAATAACACCCCTTGGTGGACCATCGGTTTATCGGTAATGGCTACTCAAGCTTCGGCGATTACCTTTTTATCAACTCCAGGTCAGGCTTTTCACGACGGGATGGGATTCGTTCAGTTTTACTTTGGACTTCCCCTGGCGATGATCGTCATCTGTGTGGTCTTCATTCCGCTATATTACAAACTCAAAGTAAGGACTGCATATGAGTTTTTAGAAAATAGATTCGGAGTTCAAACCCGTACACTAACAGCCTTACTCTTTTTAATACAAAGAGGTCTTGCTGCAGGGATCACCATCTTTGCTCCAGCCATCATTCTATCTGCTATATTGGGTTGGCCTCTTAGGGTTCTCGTGGTATTTATAGGAATTTCAGTAATGATTTACACCGTTAGTGGAGGAACCAAGGCGGTGAATGTCACCCAAAAACAGCAAATGTTTATTATGTTTTCTGGTATGACCATCGCTTTTTTCTACATTCTAAAGAGCTTTCCTTCACAGATCGACTTCAGCAATGCGCTATCACTTGCATCAGTACACGATAAATTAGATATTCTAGACTTTAGCTTTGACACTAAGAGCAGGTATACCATTTGGAGTGGTCTAACAGGAGGCTTCTTTTTAGCCCTCTCCTATTTTGGAACGGATCAAAGCCAAGTCCAACGCTATTTAACTGGAAAATCAATTAGAGAGAGTCGTTTAGGGCTTATATTTAACGGGCTTTTAAAGGTTCCTATGCAGTTTTTTATACTACTCACAGGAGTTATGGTTTTCGTGTTTTATCAAATAAACCCTAGTCCAATACACTTCAATCCACTGACAAAAGAACGGTTGATTGAGTCCAATTACAGAGAGAACTTTAAGGCTTTAGAAAGCAAATACCAAGACTTAGAAAAAGACAAAAAACAGGCCCAATTAAACTATATAGACGCCTTAGAATCTAAAGATGCTTCTCAAATAAGTCAAACAGAAAAGACGCTTAAAGAAATTGACTCAGACGAACAATACTACAGACAAGCAGCAAAAGAACTCGTTGAAAAGGGAGCTCCAGAATTAGAATCAAACGATAAGGATTACGTTTTTATCCACTACATCCTCAACAACCTCCCTATAGGACTAATCGGATTACTACTAGCGGTTATCATGTCTGCAGCAATGTCTTCCTCTGCTTCAGAACTCAATGCACTGGGAACCATCACAACGATTGATCTCTATCAGCGACATCACAAGAAAAAGGAATCAGCAGAACATTATTTAAAGGCCTCAAAACTATTTACATTGGGTTGGGGACTTATCGCAATTGGTATTGCATCGGTCGCTAATCTTTTTGACAACCTTATTCAACTCGTAAATATTATTGGTTCCATTTTTTACGGAAATATTCTAGGAATATTTTTAATCGCATTTTTTATTAAATCTATAGGAGGAAAAGCTGTATTCAGAGCTGCTTTGATTACTCAACTCATTGTTCTAATGGTCTATTATTTGGACTGGATGTCCTATTTATGGCTCAATCTTCTCGGTTGTGTATTAGTGATTTCTATCAGCTTCATACTCGAACAATTTAAGTTGAAAACAGCTGTCAACTAGCTATTCAATTACAATTGAAAATTCTAAAGAGGCTCTTATTTTATTTAAAATAAAAAAACATTTAGTATATTTAAATACTTTAACTCTCATCAAATGAAAAAAACCATTTTACTACTACTACTTTTTAGTATTAGTACCAACCTATTTGCTCAAAAAATGAGCAAACAAAAGAAAGAAATAATCGCTTCTGTAGAACGTCATCAAGATCGTCTTATTGAAATTAGCGATTCTATTTGGGCACTCGCAGAAACAGCCTTTAACGAACACGAATCAGCTGAACTTTTAGCTTCCTATGCTGAAGAAAACGGTTTAAAAGTCGAACGTGGTGTAGCAGGTATTCCTACGGCTTTCACAGCAACTTATGGTTCTGGTAAACCCGTAATTAGTATTCTCGGTGAGTTCGATGCCCTACCTGGTATTTCTCAAAAATCGCAACCTACTAAAGAACCCTTAAAAGAAGGAGCTCCAGGTCACGGTTGTGGACACAATATGTTTGGTACTGCTTCTCTCGGAGCTGCTATTGCTATTAAAGAACAAATCGAAGCTGGAAAACTAAAGGGAACCGTTAAATTTCTGGGAACTCCTGCTGAGGAAAAATTCTTTGCAAAGGTTTGGATGGTAAAAGAAGGACTCTGGGATGATGTCGATGTGAATGTAAGCTGGCACCCTGGCTCAAATATTGAAGCTGATGCACAAAGTTCTTTAGCTCTAGTAGACTTTAAAGTTGAATTCTTTGGACAGGCAGCTCATGCTTCCGGTGATCCATGGAATGGTCGTTCAGCTTCTGATGCCTTAGAACTCTATACGACGGGGATCAATTATTACAGAGAGCACATACGCCCTACTGTTCGTATTCACTATCACATTCAAGACGGTGGACAAGTTGTCAATGTCGTTCCTGATTATTCAAGACTATGGGTACGTGTAAGAGATACTAAGAGAGCTGGAATGAATGTCGTATACAATCGCGTTAAGGAAATGGCGGAAGGTGCTGCAATCATGGCAGACGTAGACTATAAAATTTCACTGATCTCTGGAATCTATGAAGTATTGGTTAACAGAACCGGTGAAGAAGCCATGCAGAAAAATTTAGAAATGCTCGGTCCAATTACCTATACCGACGAAGAAATCGTTTATGGTAAGAAGATTCAAGAAGCAACTGGAAAACCTCAAATAGGATTTGATTCAAAAATTAGTCCACTTCTCGACACACAAGAACACCCTATGGGAGGTTCTACTGATGTAGGAGATGTGAGCTGGGTTGTACCAAATATCAATCTCTCTGTCACTGTAGCTCCAAAGGATACTCCTTGGCACTCTTGGGCAGTTATTGCTTGTGGTTCTATGAGTATTGGACACAAAGGATTGATTTACGCTTCTAAAGCTATGGGAATGACGATGGTAGATTTATTCAAAAACCCAAAGTTAGTCTCAGAAATGAAAAAAGAATTTAAAGAACGTAAAGGAGATGAAGTATACGAGCCAATGATCGATGGACCACCTCCTATTAACTATTAATACAGTAACTGAATAAAAATATGAGATTGAACTTTAAACAGCTCGCAATTATATATTTTGTATTGTTATACATCCATATAGCAGTTGTCTTGTATTTTCCTGAAATAGAGTCATTTACAAAGCCGTTTTTAGTACTCATATTAGGCTATTGGTTGTTTACATATAGAAAGAGATTTACAAAAAAGGGGGTGTTTTCTGCTACTGTACTTGCATTGACATTCTCCTTAATAGGTGATCAATTTATGGTATACGAAGAAGGAAAATCCCTTGTCTTTTTAGGTGCAATTTTTTGTTTTCTAATTACCCATATATTTTATATCAAGGCATTTTCTCTACTCAGAAATAAAAAGATCAAAATACTCAATGGATTCTTTTATTTCTTAGTAGTTCAAGGGGCATTTATTGTAAGTATTTTATACAATTTTATAGAAGACACCTTAAAAATACCGGTGTTTTTATATGTAATAGTAATATTAGCAATGGCTAATTTTGCCTATTTGAGAAAAAATAAAATTGATCGTTGGAATTGGATTTTAGGACTTGTAGGTGCCTTTTCATTCATGTTCTCGGATATAATAATAGCGTATACTCATTTTGTAGCACCATTTGTAGGCTCGACTATAATAGTTCTATCACTCTATGGAGCTGCTCAGTTTTTAATAGTCAAAAGTATCATCTATTCCTTTGAGGCTCCAAAATAAACAAGACTAATTTAACTATCTTGATGATTATAGACACTACACCATATTAGAATCGCATGATCTTAAACTTTAAACAACTCGCCATTATTTACTTTGTACTGTTATACGTTCATGTAACAGCTGTTGTTTACTTTCCTGAAGTAGAGCCTTTTACCAAGCCCTTTTTAATGCTGTTATTGGGATATTGGTTGTTCTCTCATCGAAAGAGAATTACCGACAAAAGAATCTTTAAGGCTACAGCACTTGCATTGATCTTTTCTCTTATTGGAGATGAATTTATGGTTTATGAAGTCGGGAGACCGTTGATATTCTTAGGGGGACTGTTTAGTTTTTTAATCGCTCATCTCTTTTATATCAAAGCATTTTATCATCAACGCAATAAAAAGTTAAAAATTAGCAACAGCTTTTTATACAGTTTAATGTTTCAAGGAGTGATCATCTTTATGATTTTTGACGAGCATTTGGACAATCAACTTAAGTTTCCAATGTATCTGTATTGTTTAGTGATTTTAGCAATGGTTAATTTTGCGTATTTGAGAAAAAATATGATTGATCGCTGGAATTGGAATTTAGGAGTCATTGGAGCTTTTAGTTTTATACTTTCTGATTTGCTATTGGCTTATAACGCCTTTGTAGCCCCCTTTAACTACGCCCCTTTTATCGTACTTACACTCTATGGATTAGCTCAGTTTTTAATTGTAAAAAGTATTATCTATTCCTTTGAGGCTCCTAGAAATTAACCATCTTCAAACCTACCCCATTCGCCACAAAGTAATGTGGCCTGATAAATCTTTGGACTTTATTAAACTCCCAGGTGATGAAACTGCTGTTCATTTTGGTATCGAGCAAGACCATCAACTTTGTTCAGTCGTTTCTCTGTTTGTAGATCTGCAAACGGTTCAACTCAGAAAACTAGCAACTCTACCTAACTATCAAAACAAATCCTTTGCCACAACCTTAATTGAGCATTGTATTACTTATTCAAGGGATTTAAATCTGGAGCTTATATGGCTTAACGCTCGAATAGCCAAAGCGAACTTCTACAAGCGTTTTGGTTTTGAGACTACTGATAAGACTTTTGAAAAGAGTGGAATCTCTTATGTGATCATGGAGCTTAAGCTTCGTTAATTCGCTCTATTTTAGCTCCTAGTGATTGGAGGCGCTCTACGATATTTTCATAACCTCTATCGATCTGCTCTATATTGTGAATCACAGAAGTTCCCTTTGCAGATAATGCAGCGATCAAGAGTGATACTCCAGCTCTGATATCAGGTGAAGTCATTACAGTCGCCTTGATTTGATGTTTAAAATTATGACCGATTACGGTAGCTCTATGAGGATCACAAAGGATGATTTTCGCTCCCATATCGATTAACTTATCTACAAAAAAGAGTCGGCTTTCAAACATTTTTTGATGAATGAGTACTTCTCCATCTGCTTGAACAGCAGTAACTAGAAGTACCGATAACAAATCAGGTGTTAATCCAGGCCAAGGAGCATCTGCTAGTGTAAGGATAGAACCGTCTATAAATGACTGTATCTTATACCCTTCTGTATGTGCTGGTATAAAAATATCATCACCTCTTTGTTCGATTGTAATTCCAAGTCTTCTAAAGGCTTCAGGAATTTGACCAAGGTGTTTCCAGGACACTTCTTTGATGGTAATTTCAGAACGAGTCATGGCTGCAAGACCAATCCAAGAACCAATTTCAATCATGTCAGGTAACATTCGATGTGAAGCTCCTTTTAGTTTATCAACTCCCTCAATCGTGAGTAAATTAGAGCCAATTCCTGAAATCTTTGCTCCCATTCTATTTAAGAGTTCACAGAGCTGTTGAAGATAGGGTTCACAGGCAGCATTGTAGATGGTAGTAGTTCCTTCTGCTAGTACAGCAGCCATTACAATATTTGCTGTTCCTGTAACAGAGGCTTCATCTAAGAGCATATAACATCCCTTAAGACGCTCAGCTTCTACTCCGTAAAAATGTTCTTCTCTGATGTATCTAAATTGAGCGCCTAATTTAATAAAGCCCTCAAAATGAGTATCGAGACGTCTTCTTCCTATTTTATCTCCTCCTGGCTTGGGAATATACCCCTTTCCAAATCGAGCTAAGAGTGGTCCTACGAGCATAATAGATCCCCTTAAACCACCACCATCTTTTTTAAATTGATCGGAGCTTAAATAATCTACATTGATGTCATCTGCTTTAAAAGAGTAAGTTCCTCTTTCGAGTTTAGCTACTTTAACTCCTAAATCTCTTAGTAAATCAATCAACTTATTGACATCGACTATATCAGGAATATTTTCAACAACTACTTCCTCATCAGTCAATAAGACCGCGCAAAGTATTTGTAAGGCTTCGTTCTTTGCTCCTTGAGGAGTGATTTCACCAGAGAGCTGATGCCCGCCCTCAATTTTAAATATTCCCATATCTAAACGAGTTTAATACCTTTTTTTTCGGTTGTTCCGTTGGTGTTTTTTGTGTTGAGTTCTAGGAGTGTTGTACTTTAAGATTTGTTCACTAGAAGTGAGTTCATCCTTAGTTCCTGCCAAGTCTATTTTCCCATCGCTGAGTTCAAATAAATGTTTGTAGATCACAGAATCATCAACCGTATCCTTATTCCAATTCAAATAACATTTTTTCATATGATTGGCAATCACCAATTCTAAACCATCTCTCTTATCATCTTGTTCCCAAGAAATAGCAACATCGATCATGCGCTTGATATTATTTCCGTAAAAACGATACTTAGGAGCGTTTTGTGGATAATCTAAAGGATCGGGTTTTTGAGAAAGTGTTTCCTGTGGAGTTATTGGAAATGGAGAATCAACATCTAATTGAAAATTAGACATAATAAAGAGTTGATCCCATAATTTGTGTTGAAATTCAGGAACGTCTCTCAAATGCGGCTGAAGATTTCCCATTACTGAAATAATGGCTTGAGCAGTTTTATTGCGCTCTTCTCTGTCGGCAATACTCACAGCGTGGTCAACCATCTTTTGAAAATGTCTACCGTATTCAGGAATGTGTAATGCAGGACGTTCTGTATTGTACTCTAGGTGTTCTATTTGATCCAAATTATTGGGGTTTAATTCATGAAGAAAGTGGTAAAAATACAAATAATTACACTCAATTGCTACTTATAGAGAAATAACTCCCTCTACAACGCTGACTTCTTTGTATTTTACAATTACATCCTCTGCGCGTTCTAGTCTCATTTTAACGCTCACACTCGTATAAGTACCCTTAGAAGATTGTCTGTGGTTAATTTGAGCACCAGGCTCGTTAAAAATGTTGTTGATCGCCTCTATCTTATCATTTGATGAGGGGACTATAAATTTAAACAAATAGTCCGATGGCCAAGAATTTGTATCCTTGAGCTGACCGAGTAATTTCGAATAAAATTCGTCTGTTTTATTTTCTTTCATAATATTTTACTTTGCAAATATAGTGATGTTCTTCTTATGTTAAAGTCAATTTCAATTTCATTAACTTGCAGTCTTAAATTTAACTAAAAGCATGCCAAAAAAAATAGTGATTAGCGGTGGGCCATCCTCGGGTAAAACAAGTCTTATTGCAGCTCTTGAAAAACAAGGTCATTGCTGTATTCACGAGGTGTCTAGGGAGATTACTTTGAAGGCACGACAAAACGGCATTGAGCACCTTTTTAGAACGGACCCCCTCTTGTTTTCTAAGATGCTTTTAGAAGCGCGTATCGAACAATTTGAACAAGCAACTGCACTCAATGCTGAATTTGTATTCTTAGACAGAGGTATTCCCGATGTGGTCGCTTATTTAGATCGCAACCAGCTCAGCTACCCCACTGCTTTTAAACAAGCCTGTGAAACCCATCAATACGATGCAGTATACATCTTACCTCCTTGGAAAGACATTCATATAACCGACAATGAACGATACGAGGATTACGATGAAGCCAAGATTTTATTCGAGTATCTTTACAAGTCCTATGAAACCTATGATTACAATCACGTATTTGTACCAAAGGGAACCATAGAAGAACGCATAAGTTTTATACTCGATCATCTAAAAACCTTATGACCAAAGAAGAAGTCTTAAAGAAGTATTGGGGATTCGATGAATTTCGATTTAAACAAGATGAAATCATCGATGCAGTAATTGATGAACGAGACGTTCTTGCCTTACTTCCAACAGGTGGTGGTAAATCACTTTGTTACCAGATTCCTTCCATGCTTAAGGATGGGCTTTGTCTTGTGATATCTCCCTTGGTCTCCTTAATAGAAGATCAGGTTCAGTCCCTTCAGTCAAAAGGCATTAAGGCCATCGGTCTAAAAGGGGGAATCAACCATCAAGATTTGGAACGCTTATTAGACAATTGCGTTTACGGAACCTACAAATTCTTGTATATGTCTCCTGAGAGACTATCACAACCACTGGTATGGGAACGGCTTTTAAAGATGAATATAAACCTCATTGCTATTGACGAAGCCCATTGCATCTCTCAGTGGGGACACGATTTTAGGCCTTCTTATTTGAACTGTTCACAATTGAGAGCTGATTTTGAAGTTCCCATTATAGCTCTGACTGCAACAGCGACCAAAAGAGTTGAAAATGAAATAGTATCCCTGCTTCACCTTCAGGAACCCAAACTTTACAAAGAATCCTTTAAGCGTGCCAATCTCAGTTATCAGCTTATTCAGACTGCTGATAAGCCGAATTATCTGATAAAAATCTGTCAAAAGCACAAAGGCAGTGCTATTGTCTACGCCAATAATAGAGGGCTTTGTAATCAACTTGCTAGGCAGTTGAACCAACATCAAATTAGTGCTGCTTCCTATCACGGAGGTATGGATAAGGAAGAAAAAACTAAAATTCTAAACGGATGGAAAAACGATCAAATTAGAGTAGTCGTTGCTACTTCAGCCTTTGGAATGGGAGTCGATAAAGCAGATGTACAATTAATTGTTCACTATCAACTCACAGAGAGTATTGAACAATACGTTCAAGAAACAGGGAGAGCAGGAAGAGATGGTAACAGTTCATTTACCTATGTACTCTATCATCCTCAAGATGATCAGCGTCTTAAGGATCAGTATTTAAATCAGTATCCCAGTATAGAAGATCTAAAGACTGTATACAAACATCTCAACAATTTCTTATCAGTAGCCTATGGAGAGCTTCCAAAGACCAAATTTTCATTGGACCTCCATTCTTTTTGTCAACGCTACCAACTCAATGTTGCTAAAACCTATTACGTATTAAAAATATTAGATCGACATTTAGTCATTTCTTTAGAGCTCTCTAATTCAATACACACTAAAGTTCAGTTTACCTCCTCTAAAGAATCTTTTCAAGAGCTCATGAGGTCAGATTCTACCGATGCATTGATTCTAAATACCATCTTAAGAACTTATGGGGGCATTTTTGAGCTGCCCACTCCTATCAATCTAGATCTTATAGCGTCGACTGCCAATACCACAAAAGAAACAGTCTATAATGCTTTAAAACACTATAAACAACTCCAACTAATCAGTTTGTCAGAGGCGTCCTCCGATTTGAGTTTTTACTATACCAAACCTAGGGAAGACCACTATACTATCAATCATTTCAGCCCACTTCATCAAGAATCTATCGATCACAAAAAATCTAAACTTCAAGCCTGTATAGACTATGCCCATTTAAAAAAGGGCTGTCGTTTGTCCTACCTCCTGGCCTATTTTGGTGAGACAACAGAAGCCTGTGGTCAATGTGATTTGTGTAAGAATTCAAAAAAAGATCCATCCATAGAAGAAGTCCAAACTTCTATTGTAAGCTTATTAACTGAAACATCTATGGATTCAAAAGAGATTGTTCTTGCCTTAGATTATTCAGAGAATAGTATCTTTGAAGCCTTAAAAGAATTGTTAGCAACAAACATCATTTCAATAGATGCATCCAACAACTACTACCGACAAGACAAATAAGCTCAAGATTGTTTTTATGGGCTCTCCTGATTTTGCTGCTCATATTTTAGAGCATCTAATCGAGCATCAATACGATGTGGTAGGAGTCGTAACTGTTGCTGATAAACCCGCTGGAAGAGGAAAAAAAATAAGGTATTCTGCTGTGAAAGAACTCGCCTTAGCAAAAGAACTTCCCTTATTACAGCCTGAAAATCTTAAAGATGCTCACTTCATCAGTGAACTGAGCTCCTTCAATGCAGATGTATTTGTAGTAGTTGCCTTTAGAATGCTTCCAAAGATAGTTTGGGAAATGCCTCCTAAGGGGTGTTTTAACCTACACGCCTCTCTTCTACCCGACTACAGAGGTGCAGCTCCAATTAATTGGGCGATTATCAATAACGAAAAGAAAACAGGAGTTACCACCTTCTTTATAGACGAAAAAATCGATACTGGAGCAATCATCGATCAGAGAGAACTCCCTATCGAAGAACATGAGTCTGCTGGTAGTTTACACGACAAGCTCATGCTATTGGGAGCTGAATTAGCCTCCAATACCTTGGATCAAATTGAATCAGGTACAGCAACTACAAGAGAACAACAAGCAAAGAACCCCAAGGAAGCACCAAAACTATTTAAAGACAACTGTAGAATAGATTGGAATGAATCCTGCTCAACGATCTATAATAAGATAAGAGGACTTGCTCCCTACCCTTCAGCATGGAGCAATGTCGTTGATCAAGACAAACAATTAACGGTAAAGATTTACGAAGCAGAACCCCTAACTGAGGTCCACTCACTAAAAGCAGGAAGTATACTAAGAAGCAAAAAAGAATTAAAAGTGGCAACCCCTGATGGTTTTATTTCACTTAAATCAATACAGCTTCCAGGTAAAAAAAGAATGGCTGTAAAAGATCTTCTAAATGGCTTAAATTGGTCAAACGAGAGCTATATGCTCTGAAGTACTATAAACACTGATATTGATGAATATTAGTAAAATTCAAGTCTTCTTATTAACATTTGACTCAACTTATTAACAAAATTGTGCATTTTCCGCTCTAATCCTTGTGTTTGTGCATAATCCGTATAAATTTGTTTATACAATTAGTTAAATAATAATAAATTTTTAATTTAATCATCATGAACAAAACTGAATTAATTGACGCAATGGCAGCAGATGCTGGAATCACTAAAGCAGCTGCAAAAAAAGCATTAGAATCATTTTTAGGAAACGTAGAAGGCGCTCTTAAAGGTGGTGGAAGAGTATCTTTAGTAGGATTCGGATCTTGGTCTGTTTCTAGAAGAAATGCTAGAGAAGGAAGAAACCCACAAACTGGAGCAACTATTCAAATAGCTGCTAAGAATGTGGTTAAGTTTAAAGCTGGTGCTGAATTAAGCGGCGCGGTTAACTAAACCATTCTTACTACAACTTATAAAAGCACCTTTTAAAGGTGCTTTTTTTATACAGTTTTCTTAAAATTTTATTATATTAACTGTATCAAAATCAATTAAATGGCATTTCAAAACCTGAATAAAGGCAACCTTTTAATAGCTGAACCCTCTCTAATGGGAGATAGTTCATTCAGCAAATCAGTTGTCTTATTGGCAGATTTAAACGAAAATGGGTCCGTTGGATTTATCCTCAACAAACCACTTAAATTATTTCTAAACGACCTTGTTAAGGAAATAGAAATGCCGCTACCTATTTATAAAGGAGGGCCTGTTGAACAAGATAGCCTCTATTTTGTACACAAGGTTCCTGATCTTATTCACGACAGCATCCAAATTGATGAAGATTTGTATTGGGGAGGGGATTATAATGATTTGGTTGAAGGAATCAATTCAAAAAAAATAAAAGCTAAGGATATCCGTTTCTTTTTAGGCTATTCAGGATGGACTAAGGACCAACTTTACAGTGAAATTGACGAAAAGTCATGGATTGTTTCTCTCAACGAACATTCAGATCGCATCATCAACCCTGAAACTAATCAGCTTTGGAAAAATAAAATGATTCAATTAGGTGGTGATTACGCAATCTGGTCTAATGCCCCTGAAGACCCCATGCTCAACTAGTAGTATTCTTTATTGCTAATTCCTTAAAATAAGTACACAGTTCTGTTTTATAAGATTTCTTGCGGTATTGTTTTACCGGTAGGAATCCATAATTAAAACTGTATACAAACACAGCATCCTGTTTTTGAAGTGAAAATGGATTCGTATCCTCCTCTACTAATTCAAAGGAATGATCAGATTTTATCCACTCCATCATCTTGTTTCTTGAAACTAAATCTCTCGTACCTGAATTTAAACTCGGAGTAGAGACCACTTGATCCTTTATGCAAAATATCGTTCCTAAATTGCTGTCTGCTAATTGTTTGGAACTGTTTAACACAAAACAACCATCGACCTCTTGCTCAAGAGCATAACGATGAGACAGCTCGTATAATCGATCAAAATGAGTATTTACAAATCGATGTTTTCCCTCTTGAATATAAAAATCATTGTAGAGATCCATATGAAGTTCCTTTGAATTAGGAGCTTCGAGACTCTCAATAGAATAGGCTATTTCTTTGGAGGGTCCTTTTTCAAAGAAACTCAGTTTTAAAACTCCCTTATTAACTCCTAGCTTCTTACAAAACTTCAAGAGTACTCCCTGAAATAAATCAGGAGTGTAGCTCATTGGGATTTCCATTCTTAAAATACGCATCTGTGCAATTATTTTAAGGTAGTGTTCTTCTACAAATAAAGGTCTAGCATCAGACATGAGCAGATATTGACTTACCACATAACCATTCTCAATAATGCTGTTAGTCCACTCAAGAATGAGCTCTTCTTTACTATAATAAGTTCCGTTAAAATCAATCATAAAAAAAGCCTTGTAAATACAAGGCCAAAGATAGTAGTAAAAAATGGTTTCTTAAACAGATCCCACTACGTGTTTTAAGGAATCCACTTGATTCTCCCAAAGCATTTTAGATTCTTCTACATCGTCTTCATCTGCAAAATCAGTAATAAATAAGGATACGTCCTTTGTGATTTCGTCGACGATGATTCTCATTTCAAAAAAGGTCTTATCATCTGCTTCTTCCCATTCAAATCGAACAAAGGAATCTGTAGAATGTTTTTTCAAATGAGCGATTTCTTCTGTTCCATCCCAAATGAAGGTAAACTTCTCTCCTCTTGAATTTACATTGTCCGCAAACCATTCTGAAAGCCCATCAGGACTCGATATATATTGATATAACATCTTAGGAGATACGTGAATCACAAACTCCATTTGAAATTTAACTTTGTCGCTCATAGATTTAAAAATAATTTTAGCCAATATAAATATTTATAGAAGATTAAAAAATATTTAATTAGGAATAATTTTTGTCTTAGGAATTTTGAAATGATTTAATTTAAAGTTTATATTTGCACCCATCAAAAAGGGCGAGGTAGCTCAGCTGGTTAGAGCGTCGGATTCATAACCCGGAGGCCGAGGGTTCAAGTCCCTCTCTCGCTACAAGAAAAAAAGCTAGGACATATGTTCTAGCTTTTTTTAGTTTTACTGATTTAATGCTTTCTTATACGTTTCTAAACAACGTTCCCTTGCCATCTTATGATTTACAATTTCATTGGGATATACCATACTTTGATATTCAGGAACCCATTTTTGAACGTATTTTAATTCTGGGTCAAATTTCTTTAACTGAGTATGAGGGTTGAATATTCTAAAGTAAGGTGCAGCATCAACTCCAGAGCCACTCGCCCACTGCCAGTTTCCAATATTACTTGATAGCTCGTAATCTATTAGTTTTTCTGCAAAGTACGCCTCTCCCCAGCGCCAATCAATCAATAGATGCTTACATAAAAAGCTAGCACAGATCATTCGAACGCGATTGTGCATATAACCCGTCTGATTGAGTTCTCTCATACCTGCATCTACCATCGGATAACCAGTAGTTCCATTTTTCCAATGCTCGAATTCTTCAGTATTATTTCTCCACTCAATTCGATCGTATTGGGGTTTAAACGATTGATGAACCGTATGCGGATAATGCCAAAGTATTTGCATAAAGAATTCCCTCCAAATCAGCTCACTCAAATAAGTTTGATGATTTTTTGTCTTTTGAATATGGAGTATGAGTTCTCTAATTGAAATCGTTCCAAAACGCAGATGAACCCCCAAATGAGAGGTTCCACGCTCATTTGATGGAATATCTCTAGTATGTTGATAATTGTCGATAACCGATAGCTCAACTTCAAAACTCGGAAAGTTTAAAGGGGACTTTATAAACCCCAACTCCTTAAGACTTAGTATTGCTTTGGGGGATTCTTTTACAAATACACTGTAATCAACAGAACTTTTAATTTTTAAGTCAAGCTGTTCAAAAGCAGACAACCATTGATTTTTATAGGGGGTATAGACTACATAAGGGGTACCATCCGACTTTACAATCTCATCTTTGTGAAAAATAAGCTGATCCTTAAAGCTGAACAAAGCTGCATTATTACGTTCACAAAGTTCTTTTATCGATTGGTCTCGATCTCTTGCATAGGGCTCGTAATCTTCATTGCAAAACACAGCATCGATTGAATAGGTCTTGAAGAGCTCTTTAAAAACAGTTTTAGGGCTTCCTAAAAAGGTGTATATATTCGTTCCACTATCTTGAAGTTTCTTATTGATGCCTTCAAGAGCAGAGTGTATAAAACTAAGACGATGATCCTCTGCATCTAATTCTGATAAGATTTCAGTATCAAAGACAAACAAGGGCATCAAGGAAGAATTTGTTTCCTTAGAGTGTCTTATAGCCTTATTTAAAGCGGTATTATCACTTAGTCGTAAATCTCTTCTAAACCAGAATACAGTAATTGTTTTCAACTTCATTAATTTTTATTAAACATACTATTTATTTAACTTGTGTTGTTTCCAAGAATGGGTATCGACAACTACTCCTAAATCATAAAGTAAATTATAGAGGCCGAAAAAGGTTCTATTGACGTATAAGAAATGCTTAGAACCTCTATTTCCATCCATTTTTCTTATGGTTTTATCTTGAGATAACACTTCAGTAATGGAGGCTATTTCATTCCAAAATGCAGGATTTGAAAAATCAAATGTCACTTCTAAAAATGGTTTGGTAAAAATCGATAGAAGTTTGTGAAACAAACCTTTAACAAACTCAACAGATTCTTTTGAA
>DAIRFL010000195.1:0-3603 GCA_036795105.1 Flavobacteriaceae bacterium
GCCTAGAAGCTCTTTCAAAACAATTTTATTATTGTATTTTTGATGCGGTGGATGATTTCTCTCCAAAAAGAAGGAATTGTTAATGTTCAATACTAATTATTTTATTTATGAAACAGTCAGAAATACTTAGTTCAAAGGCAGCAATTGACTTAGAAAACCAGTATGGGGCTCATAATTATCATCCACTTCCTGTAGTATTATCTAAAGGAGAAGGGGTGTATGTTTGGGATGTTGAAGGAAAAAAATATTACGATTTCCTCTCTGCCTATTCTGCAGTAAATCAAGGTCACTGCCATCCAAAAATTTTAAATGCTTTAATAGAGCAATCCAAAACACTTAGTCTAACTTCTAGAGCTTTTTATAACGACAAGCTCGGACCCTTTGAAAAATACGCAACTTCAACCTTTGGTTTTGACAAGATGCTCCCGATGAACACTGGAGCTGAAGCTGTTGAAACTGCGATAAAAATATGTAGAAGATGGGCTTATGAAAAAAAGGGAATTCCTGAAAATGCTGCAAAAATTATTGTTTGTGAAAACAACTTCCACGGAAGAACCACAACAATAGTTTCTTTTTCAAACGATCCCGTTGCACAAAACAATTTTGGACCATTTACTTCTGGATTCATCAGAATCCCTTATAATGATACGGCAGCATTAGCAGAGGCTTTAGCTTCCAATGACAATGTAGCTGGTTTCTTAGTAGAGCCAATTCAAGGAGAGGCTGGAGTATATGTGCCAGACGAAAATTATTTAACTCAAGCAAAAGCCCTCTGTGAGGAGCAAGGAGTGCTCTTTATCGCAGATGAGGTTCAAACGGGTATTGCGAGAACAGGTAAATTACTTGCTACTTGTGGAAATTGTTCTTGTGAAGACCGCCATTGTAGCGGAACTCCAGAAGTAAAGCCAGATATTTTAATTTTAGGAAAGGCAATCTCTGGTGGAGCATATCCAATCTCCGGTGTATTTGCCAATGACGATATTATGGAAGTCATTACCCCTGGTTCTCACGGATCTACCTTTGGAGGAAATCCTGTGGCTGCTACCGTTGGTATTGCCGCCTTAGAAGTGGTTCAAGAAGAGGAATTAGCTCAAAACGCCTTTGATCTTGGTGAACTTTTTAGAGCAGAACTTCAAAAGTATATCGACAATTCAAATATCGTACTTAAGGTTAGAGGTAAAGGCCTTTTAAACGCTATTGTGATCAACGATACTGAAGAGAGTGAAACCGCTTGGAATATTTGTGTCGCCTTAAAAGAAAACGGATTATTAGCCAAACCAACTCATGGTAATATTATTCGTTTTGCACCGCCACTGGTGATGACCAAAGAACAACTCTTAGACTGTGTGTCTATAATTACAAAGACGCTAAAAGAGTTTGAGTAATTCCTTTTATCAATAAGATGAAACCCTCATGAGTCATGGGGGTTTTTTTATACTACTGATTTTGTAATTCTTCCATCATCATTTGAATGGACTGCTCATCGATTCCCTGTGCTTTTAAAATAATGTAGAAAGCAGCCATAATTACACTGAGTATCAAGGCTACAATTGCAGTCACCTTTGCTGTTTTAAGTTGTTTGTAATTGTCGTAAGCTTCTGGATCTTGAGCATAAGTTTCTTCCCCTTGTTTTACGAGATAAAGGGAAATTCCCGATAAGAGTATTCCAGAAAAACCGGTAAAACAACAGCATCCAACATAAGCTAGAATGGCGAGAACAAGTGCAGTGGTCGAATTGGGTATTTTATTCATGGTATAAATTTTAAGATATAATTAGCCATGACCATTACTCCTGTAATAATTAAGAGAAAATTGGTAATTGTATTGGCGAATTTATAAGTGAAGAAAAATTGAAGGGCTATATTTCCAAAAAGAGCAATAAGGCTGTATATGGCCGGATACATATAGAAGGCTTCTATAAAACTACCCTCTAAAATCAGTGCCAAGGATCGTTGGAGTCCACATCCCATGCATTCAACCCCAAAATAGGATTTGTTCAGACAGGGGAGCATATAGTGTTCTAAATCATTACTCATTGTAGTGTAAAAATACTAGAAAATTTAGGATTAGAACAGTAGAAGATGACCAAAGGCTTAAAACAAATACTTACATTTGAATAAAATTTCAAAGATGAAGCGTGTATATTTTGACAATGCAGCCACTACTGCGATTCGCAATGAGGTCATTGAAGCGATGACAAAGTCACTTAGTGATGACTTTGGAAATCCCTCTTCTACACATGGATTTGGTAGAAGTTCTAAATCTGTCATAGAACAGGCTAGAAAGGATATTGCAAAGGCTATAAACGCGCATTCTTCTGAAATTATCTTTACCTCTGGAGGAACAGAAGCTGATAATTTAGTATTAAAATCAGCTGTAAAAGATATGGGGGTTGAGCATATTATTTCAACTGGAATTGAACATCACGCTGTAGTTCATACCCTTGAAGAACTCAAACATCAGGGATTGGTGAGTGTTCACAATTTAAATCTGAGTCCCAAAGGCGAACCAGATTTAAACCAACTCGAACAATTGTTGCAAACCCTTGAAGGCAAGGTGCTTATCAGTCTAATGCACGTCAATAATGAAATTGGAAATTTACTCGATATCGATAAGGTATGTGAGTTAAAAACAACTTATGGAGCTTTATTTCACTCTGATACGGTACAATCGGTTGGACATTTTAAATGGGATTTACAAAAACAGGCAGTAGACTTTTTAGCGGTATCAGCTCATAAATTTCACGGACCTAAAGGTGTGGGTTTTGCATATATCAGAAAAGGACATCCCATCAAGGCGCTGATCAGTGGTGGGTCTCAGGAAAAAGGAATGCGTGCTGGAACGGAATCCATACACAATATCGTAGGCCTTGCTAAGGCATTGAGTTTAACAGTGGAACATCACGATCAGGAAAGAGCTCATATTGAAGGTATTAAAAGATATTTTATAGATCGCTTGACAAAAGAAGTGCCTGAGGTTCAATTTAATGGAACTTCTGCTGATTTTGACAAAAGCAGCTATACCATGGTCAATCTGTCTCTTCCAATTACAAATGAAAAGGCAGCCATGCTACTCTTTCATCTAGATTTAAAAGGTATTGCTTGTTCTAAGGGTAGTGCCTGTCAATCTGGAAGCCAAAAAGGTTCTCATGTTTTATCACAAATTCTCGATGATCAAAGCTTGAATCTTCCAGCTGTGCGATTCTCGTTTTCAATCTACAATTCAAAAGAAGAAGTGGACTATGTGGTTGAAGTGTTAAAGGAATTTATAGATCAGTAGTCTAGTCCTCTTTTTCATAAGGAAATTTACGTCCCGCTGCACGCATCATCGCATCGATCAAATCTTTGGTGTTTTTACCGGTTTTTCGATCGATATCTTTTTCGTATTTCCAAAGTAATTTACCACTATTCCCATCACTGAGTTTAATGGCGATTCTTCCAAAACTCTTCCCAAGAAAGTAGTCTATCAATGAGAAATCATCATCATTAAGCCCTTTAGAGAGCAATACGTTTAAGGCGATATTTCCAGTAATTATGACATCTACTCCTAGAATTTCACAGAGCTCTTTGGTAGTAAACAAGTCTATATTGGTATGATCAATGT
>DAIRFL010000196.1:0-3584 GCA_036795105.1 Flavobacteriaceae bacterium
GAATATACTTTTACCAAATGACTAAGATAAAACTACCAAAAGAGTTTGTTCCACAACCAATTGAATACAGAACTTATTTAATTGACGGACAATTAAAGGAATGGAATGGACCTCAACAAGAGGTGTATTCAACTATTTCTTCTACAGAGGACTATCAACCTACTTATTTGGGATCCTATCCTGAGCTAGGCCAAGATGAGGCGCTCAAAGCCCTGGATTCAGCTTGTAATGCATACGATAAGGGTAAGGGTGAATGGCCTACCATGAGAACGAAGGATCGCATCGATTGTATGGAGGCTTTTGCTGCTAAAATGAAGACCAAACGCGAAGAGATCGTGAAACTTCTCATGTGGGAGATTGGAAAATCACTTCCAGATTCTGAAAAGGAATTTGACCGTACCGTACAATATGTTTACGATACGATTGAAGATTATAAAAACATCGATAGAGATGCTGCTAAGTTTGAACAATACGAAGGAGTAAATGCTCATATTCGTCGTGGACCACTTGGAGTAGTTCTCTGTTTAGGACCTTATAACTATCCTTTAAATGAAGCTTTTGCGCTTTTGATCCCTGCAATCCTCATGGGAAATACGGTGATTTACAAGCCTGCTAAATTGGGAGTGTTATTGATCACTCCTCTTTTAGAAGCCTTTGCTGAATCATTTCCAAAAGGTGTGGTCAATATCGTGTTTGGTAGGGGGAGAGTTCTTGCCAGTCCAATTATGGAGACTGGAAAAGTAGATGTGCTTGCTTTGATCGGTAATTCTAAATCGGCTAATGCACTACAAGAGCGTCATCCAAAAAAGAATCGCCTCAGATTAGTCCTAGGATTAGAAGCAAAGAACCCAGCGGTAATTATGCCAGATGCAGACTTAGATCTCACTGTAAAAGAATGTATAAGCGGGAGTCTTTCCTTTAATGGTCAGCGTTGTACGGCTCTAAAGGTAATTTATGTACATCAAGACATCAAGGATGCGTTCTTAGATAAATACACCAAGGCAGTTGACAATTTAAAATTTGGTAATCCATGGGAAGATGCTTCCTTTTTAACACCACTTCCTGAACCAGATAAGCCTGACTATATTCAAGAACTCATCGATGATGCGACTTCTAAAGGAGCTAAAATACTGAATCAAAGGGGAGGAGAACGCTCTGATAATTATATTTGGCCTGCAGTGTTGTATCCTGTAACAAAAGACATGAGAGTCTATCAAGAAGAACAATTTGGGCCGGTAGTTCCAATACTGTCTTTTACCGATATTGATACTCCGTTAGACGATATGGCAGAGTCTAATTACGGACAACAAGTGAGTTTATTTGGTTCCGATGTAAATACGCTTGCACCGCTGATCGATACCTTTGTCAATTTAGTGTGTAGAGTAAACCTCAATTCTGCCTGTCAGAGAGGACCAGATATCTATCCGTTTACCGGTAGAAAAGACTCAGCAGTTGCAACCCTTAGTGTTCACGATGCATTGAGATCCTTCTCTATCAGAACCTTTGTGGCTTCTAAAGATTCTGAGGCTAACAATAAAATTCTAAATGATTTAATCGAATCTAGAGCTTCTAACTTTATCAATACGGATTATATACTCTAATCGAAAATAGAAGTTGATGGAATAAAAAAAGCAGCCCCAAAAGGCTGCTTTTTCATTGTTAGTTGGTTTAGTTTAGTTGAGCATCTCTTTAGATATTAGCGGCTAGCCAATCTCCAACTTCAGATGTTTTATAGGCTTTAGCTCCTTCAGATAAGTCTTCAGTTACTACGCCTTCTGCTAATGATTTATTAACAACAGTTCTAATTGCTTCAGCTTCATCTGCAAGACCAAATTGATCAAACATCATTGCTGCAGACAATACCGTTGCTAGTGGATTAGCGATATCTTTTCCAGCTGCTTGTGGATAGGAACCGTGAATTGGTTCGAATAAAGAAGTTTTAGTTCCTAGAGATGCTGATGGCATCAATCCCATCGATCCAGAAATGACAGATGCTTCATCGGTTAAGATATCTCCAAATAAGTTTTCAGTGATTAGAACATCATAGTCATTTGGCCATTGAACGAGTCTCATGGCTACCGCATCTACAAATTCGTAAGACACTTCTACTTCTGGATAGTCTTTTTCCATCGCTTGAACAGTCTCTCTCCACAATCTAGAAGATTCTAATACGTTGGCCTTATCAACACAACAAAGTCTCTTAGAACGCTTCATTGCGAGTTCAAAACCTTTCTTTGCAAGACGTTGTACTTCCTCTCTTGTATAAGTACATGTATCAAAGGCAGTATTTCCATCGTCTTTTCTACCTCGTTCACCAAAGTAAATACCTCCAGTTAATTCTCTTAGGAATACTAAATCAGTTCCTTCGATACGCTCTCTTTTTAAAGGTGATTTATCGATTAATGAAGGAAAGGTAAAGGTTGGTCTTACGTTTGCAAAAAGACCTAATTTTTGTCTCATTTTTAAGAGTCCTTGCTCTGGTCTTACTTTTGCTGATGGATCGTTGTCAAAACGAGGGTGACCAATAGCTCCAAATAATACAGCATCTGCATTTGCACAGATTTCATGCGTTTCATCTGGATATGGTTCTCCTACAGCATCAATAGCTGCAGCTCCAGTTAAAGCAGGCTTCCAGCTGAGTTCATGTCCAAACTTCTGAGCTACTGCATCCGATACTTTTACAGCCTGATCAATAACCTCAGGTCCAATTCCATCTCCTGCAAGTAAGGCGATATTTAATTTCATAATACGAGTTATTTGTATGATATATTTAACATTTTTTCAGTGGCTTTAATAGCCGATACGGTTTGATCGGTATCCACACCTCTTGTTTTGAATTCCTTTTTGTTATTAGACCAGGTAATAATCGTCTCACAAAGGGCATCCGAGTGGGAACCAGGAGGGATACGTACCGCATAATCTACCAAAAGAGGTAATTCTAATTGTTCGTGTTTGTAAATGGTTCTAAGCGCATTCATAAAGGCATCAAACTGCCCATCTCCATTGGCTGATTCTTCAAAAGACTTGTCTTCAATTCGAAGTGCAACTGTTGCTGTTGGCTTTAATCCCTTTGAGTGATTGAGCGCATAGGATTCAACAACTACATTCTCTAAATCACTTCCTCTATCGAGTACATCAGAGATGATATAGGGTAAATCTTCTTTAGTAACGCGCTCTTTCTTATCACCGAGTTCGATGATTCGCTGGGTTACCTTTTTGAGTTCCTCCTCTGATAGGGTTAATCCTAGCTGTTGAAGGTTCTTTAAAATATTGGCTTTTCCAGATGTTTTACCAAGTGCATATTGGCGTTTTCTACCAAAGCGTTCCGGTAATAAATCATTAAAGTAAAGGTTGTTCTTAGAGTCTCCATCTGCATGTATACCAGCAGTTTGTGTAAAAACATTGTCACCTACAATAGGCTTGTTCGCTGGAATCACAATTCCAGAAAAAGCAGAAACTAATTTTGATATTTTATAGAGTGATTTTTCTTTAACACCGATTTGAACCTCAGGTAAGAAATCATTCACCGCAGCGACAACACTTGCAAGAGGAGCGTTTCCAGCACGTTCACCCATTCCATTTAC
>DAIRFL010000197.1:0-3565 GCA_036795105.1 Flavobacteriaceae bacterium
AATATAAGCAATGAGAGTGCTCTACAGAAATTTAAAAATAGATAAGTGATAGATTCTTATCTTTGAACTTAAAATTTACACTATGAGAATCATTTTTAGCTTATTAATTAGTTTATTATTTCTGAATTCCTGTTCAAAATCCGCTTTAGAACCTAGCTTGGGAAGCTATAAGGCAGAAATGATTACGGTGGATCAATCTATTTTACCTTTTAAATTTGAGCTTATCAAACAAGCAGATGGATTGATCATGAAGGTTGAAAACGACAAAGAAAAACTTGTTTACGACGATATAAGCATTTTAGGAGATTCATTAAGAGTGGATATGCCTCCATTTGACGCGGTAATTATAGCGGCCATTGGAGAAGGAACTCTTAAGGGAAGATACCTCAAAGAGGAATCGGGTAGAGAAACTCCTTTTTACGCCTATTTGAGCGATGCTCCAAAGTTTGAGTCTCAACAGTCACCTAACTTTGATATCAGCGGGAATTTCAAAGCAGAATTTAGACCAAAAAAACCTTATCCTGGATTGGGAATCTTTAGTCAAGAAGGATCTAGAGTGTCGGGAACCTTTAGAAAAAATTCAGGAGATAATCGATTCTTATCAGGAATTGTATTTGGTGATTCACTAGTCTTATCAACCTTTGATGGGGCGCACCCATATTTAGTTAAGGCTCGTAAAAAAGGAGATACAATTTTCGGAAATCTCTATTATGAAAACCACTCACTTACCGAATTTTGGATGGTTCAAGACAATGAGTACGAATTAGCCGAGGCCAAAGAACTAACTAGTCTTAGAGAAGGCTATGACAGTATTGATTTTAGTTTTAAAGATTCAAATGGAAGTCTGGTGAGTTTGAGCGACGATCAGTTTAAAGACAAAGTTGTAGTGGTGCAAATCATGGGAACCTGGTGTCCTAATTGCTTGGATGAAACTAAATTTTTTCTATCCTACATCAAAGAGAATCCCTTAGAAGACTTAGCCTTTGTAGCATTGAGTTTTGAGAGTGCTCGAACAGAAGAACGCGCAATGATGAGAATTAAACGAATGGTCGACAAACTCAATATTCCCTATCCAGTCTTACTGGCTCAATACGGGAGTACAGATACTGCCCTCTCAATTGAAAAACTACCCATGTTGGATGCTATTCGATCCTATCCTACGATGATTATCATCGACAGAAAAGGAAAGGTCAATAGTATTCATACTGGTTTTAATGGCCCAGCGACAGGTCAGGCCTATGAAGATTTTAAAAAGGAATTTGATTCAGAGATAAAAAGCCTCTTAAACGACTAGATAATAGTCGATCTTCCCAATCCTATATTCTCGGTGTTGAAGTTGTAGACATCATCGGATTCTTTAATAGCTTCCGACAAGTAATCTCCAATAGTAGAACAAGAGTGTCCTTGAGATAGATTGTAAGAGGAATCCACCATATCGTTGTTGATCGCTGCTTGAATAGCTCTCATAATTGACAGTGCTTCTTCGTTGAGACCAAATCGAGACAGGAGTAGGGTAGCGGCGTAAATTGCAGCTAAGGGATTCGTTCGATCAGATTCAAGTGCTTTTGGGATACTGACAAGCGGTTCAAACAAATTGCAGTGAATACCGTCATGTGCCTCTGGCAAGAGTGCTGCTGTTCCTGTGAGCACCTTGGATTGTGCCGCTAGGATTTCACCTAAGAAATGATCACTCAAAAGAATGTCAAAATCTTGAGACTTAGTCAACATACACTCGATAGCTTTTGCGATACTGATGATTTCAATACTTACCGAAGGATAACTCTGTCCGATTCTCTTAACGGTATTTTGCCAATACGAATGAGAATTTTCTAAGTGATCGGGATTGATAAGCGTTATTTTTTTCTTTCTGTTTTTAGCAGTTCTAAAAGCTAGGTGAATTAATTTTTCAATTTGAGTTTCAGAATATTTGTAATTCCCCAATCCTAATTTAAGAGCAGAATGTTCTTTTTGAGTTGGGTTCGCCTTGAAGAGAATGAACTCGTAAAGAGCTGCTAAATCTTCTTTGAAGACTCCTTGGACTCCTAGGTTTTTAAGTGGTAGCGTAGCCTTAATACTCACGTATAGGTCGAGTATATCGGTAAGAGGCAAGTGTTTTAATTCTGGATTTTCTAGATCAAAAATTCGAGTGATTTTAACACTTGACAAGACCGCATTTGAACGCTTTAAGAGTTGAATATCTTCATCGCTAAGTACTATTTTACCACCCACTAATGGTTTGCTTAAATGCGTATAGTTAAAATTGTGATCGTAGTTCTCACTTATTGCATCTAAACACTTTAAAGCCTGCTGTAAGACTTCTGATCCCGTACCGGGAGTAGATAGGGTGGTTATATTGATTTCCATCTTAAATGGTGATCTTACTTTCTTTGATGATATCGTGAATGTCTTCGTCCAAGACTTCTTTCTTGCGATCTGCGTATTCTAGGAATATCTTATACACCTCGTCTAATTGTAATTTAGTGAGTTCGTATCCGACGAGCTTAGCTCTATAAGCTAAAGCGGCACGACCTGATCTCGCCGTAAGTACAATGGAAGACTCAGTAACACCGACATCTATAGGATCAATAATTTCATAGGTTTCTCTGTTTTTGATCACTCCGTCTTGATGGATACCAGAAGAGTGTGCAAAAGCATTTGCTCCTACAATAGCCTTATTGGGTTGTACAGGCATTCCCATTTTTGAAGAAACCATTTGAGAGGTACTGTACAATAATTTTGAGTTGATATTTGTATCTAAATCTAAATAAGGGTGTTGTCTCATAATCATGACTACTTCTTCTAGAGAAGTGTTTCCTGCACGCTCACCTATACCGTTAATAGTACATTCGATCTGACGTGCTCCATTGATAACCCCTTCTATAGAATTGGCAGTAGCTAATCCTAAATCGTTATGACAGTGACAGGATAGAATAGCCTTGTCAATCCCCCTTACGTTTTCCTTTAAGTATTTTATTTTAGCCCCGTATTCTGAAGGGAGACAATAACCAGTAGTATCTGGGATATTGAGTACAGTAGCACCTGCCTTAATCACTTCTTCACATACTCTTGCCAAAAATTCATTGTCAGTTCTACCAGCATCTTCTGCGTAGAACTCGATGTCTTCAACAAAGGTCTTTGCGTATTTAACCGCGGCAACCGCACGTTCGATAATCTGTTCTCTAGTAGCGTTGAATTTGTGTTTTATATGGGAATCAGAAGTTCCAATTCCAGTGTGAATACGTGGCCTTTTAGCGTGCTTTAAGGCTTCAGCTGCCACTTCAATATCTTTTTTTACAGCTCTAGTCAACCCACATACAGAAGCGTTTTTGACTAATTTTGAAATCATCTCTACTGAGTGAAAATCACCAGGGCTCGAAATAGGAAATCCAGCCTCAATAATATCTACTCCCAATTCATCCAATCGGGAAGCAATTTCAAGCTTTTGTTCAGTGTCTAATTTACATCCTGGAACCTGCTCTCCATCTCTCAAAGTAGTGTCAAAAATATGTACCTGCTCTTTACTCATTATATTTCATTAGTTTTGAATAATAAACGAAAATAGTAC
>DAIRFL010000015.1:0-19343 GCA_036795105.1 Flavobacteriaceae bacterium
ATTTAAATATCAAGTAATTTGCATTTTCTTGCAATATTTCTTGCATAAAACTGCATTGAATGCATTTTTTTTCTATATTTGCAGTGTTAAAACAATTTTATGAGTCTAATACATTCTGAAATAGCAAAGGACATCACCACAGAAGAGGTGAAATTTGAAAAAATTCCAACTCTTATTTATCAGGATTCTAATGAAGCATCCAAGCAAATTGCTGCAACAATTGTAAAGGCAATTAACGATAAAGAAGCTCTAGGAGAAACATTTGTCTTAGGACTAGCGACAGGCTCATCGCCAATTAAAATTTACGATTACCTCATCGAAGCTTACCAAAATAAGGAGGTGAGCTTTAAAAATGTTTACACTTTTAATCTCGATGAATACTATCCAATGCAACCAGAATCGATCCACTCTTATGTGCGATTTATGAAGGAGCATTTATTTGATCATATCGACATTCCAAAAGAACACATTCACATTCCTGATGGAAGTTTAGATCAAGATCAGATCAAGTCTTATTGTGAGACTTATGAAGAAAAAATAACGGATTTAGGTGGAATTGACATTCAATTATTGGGAATTGGAAGAACTGGACATATTGGTTTTAACGAACCAGGTTCATCCATGCAGTCCAAAACACGACTCATCCGTTTAGATAAAATAACACGATTAGATGCAGCTTCCGACTTCTTTGGTCAAGAAAACGTACCCTCTAAAGCAATTACCATGGGAGTTGGAAGCATTATGCAAGCCAAAAACATCATCATTGTAGCCTGGGGAGAAGGGAAATCCAAAGTTGTAAAGTCTTCGATCGAAGGACCAATTATTGAGAGTATACCTGCAACCTTTTTACAAAAGCACCAGAACTGTACTTTTATAGTAGATGATGCAGCTTCATCAGAATTGACTCGAATTAAGACTCCATGGCTCGTTAAAGATTGTCAGTGGGACGACAAACTGATGAAAAAAGCGACTATATGGCTATCTGAAAAAGTCAATAAGGCAATTTTAAAATTGACTAATGAAGATTACAACGAGTATGGAATGGGTAATCTAGTTGCAGAAAAAGGTTCTGCTGAGGACATCAACTTATTAGTCTTTAACGCACTGCAACGCACAATTACAGGTTGGCCAGGTGGTAAACCCAATGCTGATGACAGCAATAGACCTGAACGCAAAGATCCATTTCCTAAACGTTCTATTATTTTCAGTCCACACCCAGATGACGATGTAATCTCCATGGGTGGAACACTGCTTCGATTAGCAGATCAAGGAAACGAGGTTCATATCGCCTATCAAACCTCTGGAAACATTGCCGTATTCGATGATGAAGTGATTCGATTTATGGATTTTGCCAGAGATATGATGCCTGACAACAAAGACCTACACGATGAATACAATCGTATCAGTCAAATACTCAAGAATAAAAAGGTTGGTGATGTCGATGTTCCTCTGGTACAAGATTACAAAGGAAACATCAGAAAAGGAGAGGCTTTAGCAGCGTGTAGAGCTTCTGGTGTCGATGAAAAAAACGCTCATTTTTTAAACCTCCCCTTTTACGAAACAGGAGCTGTTAAGAAAAAACCTCATACTCAAGAAGACGTTAAAATCGTTTATGACTTACTTCAAGAGATCAAACCTCATCAAATCTTTGCAGCGGGTGATTTATCCGATCCACATGGAACTCATAGAGTTTGTTTGAGTATTATCTATCAGGCGATCGATCAGTTAAAAGCAGAAAAGGTTTCCTGGATTGAGGATTGTTATATCTGGCTCTACAGAGGAGCTTGGCAAGAGTGGGATGTGTCAGAAATTGAAATGGCAGTACCGATTGGTCCAAGAGACCTCACTAGAAAAAAGAATGCAATTTTTAAACACCAATCACAAAAAGACAAGGCGATGTTTCCTGGATCTGACGAGCGCGAATTTTGGCAGCGTTCTGAAGACAGAAACAGAGCAACAGCAAATCGTTACGACGCTCTTGGATTAGCGGAATACGAAGCAATAGAAGGTTTTGTTCAATATTTTCCTAAATAAATGTTGTAAGTTTAAGTTTGGTAGCGGCAGGCTGAAACCCTCTTCAGCTTGCCGTTTTTTTATGGAGTAAAAACAACTCCAGAACTGCAATCTCTCGAAGCTCCAGTTACGGAACTCAGGCAGTTATTCTCCCCTAAGTCCTTGAGCAATCCCATAAATGCAAAGATGAGTGCTTCCTTATAGGAAATGAGTTTATTTTCTGGAAGAATAAGTGTTGTGGAATCTCCGAGTCCCTTTCTGACAAGCCCTATCAAATAATCGTTATAAGCTCCTCCTCCAGTCACTAATAACTTTGAACGTTCTTTAGAAGGCTGTTCTTTAATCGTTTTGACAAGTTGAAAGGCGATATGCATGCAGGCAGTGTGTAATTGATCTTCTATTGGGAGTACTGAGTTCTCAAACAAAGGCTTTACATCGCTGACAAACCACTCATATCCAATGGATTTTGGTCCGTTTTGCCTGTAAAAATCCAATTCGTTGAGTTGGTTTAAAAGACTAACATCCAGACTTCCTTTTTCAGCGACTTGTCCCTTGTGGTCGTATTCCAATCCTATTTTTTGACTCAGATAATTGAGAAGCATATTAGCAATACTCACATCGTAAGCCTTGCGAACTCCTCCCTGATCAAAAGAAATATTACTGATCCCTCCTAAATTTAAACAATAATCGTATTCGCCAAATAGCAATAGGTCTCCTATAGGAACCAGTGGAGCTCCTTGACCTCCTAAACGCACATCAAGGCTTCTAAAGTCTGCGATGGTTTTAATTCCTGTTTGCTCTGCAATTTGAGCACCATCACCAATTTGAATTGTGATTCCTTGTTCGGGTTTGTGATGGACCGTATGTCCGTGAGAGGCTATCAAATCAACACTGAGATGATGGCTGTCAATAAAATCCTTCAACTGAGTTCCCATCCACCTTCCCAGGGATAGATCCAGCTTTTTTAATTCCTGCTCAGGCAACTCTATCGACTCTTTGAGTCTTATTTTGAAGTCCTTATCATACTCGATACAATCTGTGAGTTCAATCTGGTAACTCCACGAATGATCAGTCTTGCTAAACTTACAATACGCGATGTCTAAACCATCGAGAGAGGTTCCTGACATCAATCCTATAACGCGATACGAATTCATAGGTTGAAGGTAAAAAAATTTAAGCTAGAAAGTGCTGTCGAATTTCATATCTTTGAATTAAAAGTGCACTGATGTTAATTATTGGAATTGCAGGAGGAACTGGTAGTGGAAAAACTACTGTTGTCAATCAAATTACTGAAGAGTTATCTACCCTCGATGTAGGAGTCATCTCTCAAGATTCTTACTATAACGACTTATCGCATTTGAGTATGGACCAGCGCAGACAGGTGAATTTTGATCATCCCTCTGCTATAGATTTTAAACTCTTAGAAGAGCATCTAAGCATGCTCAAGGCTGGAAAAGAAATTGAGCAGCCACATTACTCTTTTGTAGAGCACAATAGAACTGGAGAATTTACCAAAGTTACTCCTACAAAAGTACTCATCGTTGAGGGAATCCTAATAATGACCGACCCCAAACTCAGATCGCTCTACGATATTAAGATATTTGTACACGCCGACTCTGATGAGCGATTAATACGAAGACTTAAGAGAGACACTAGAGAACGTGGCAGAGATGCAGAAGAAGTACTGAGCTGGTATCAGTCCAATCTCAAACCCATGCACGATGAGTTTATAGAACCCACAAAGGAATTTGCTGACATTATTATCCCTAACAACAACTACAACACCGTTGCTATCGATATTGTCAAAACGATTATCAACAACAAACTGATCAATGTTTAAAAAGATAAAATCCATACGAGACAAAAAATGGTTTGCAATACTGAGCAACTCCTATGTGTTGATATTGACCATTTTTGCGATATGGATGCTTTTTTTTGACACCAATTCTCTACTGATTCAAAGAGAACTCAACAAACAAATTGACGAACTCGAAGAACAGAGAGAATACCTCTTAAACGAATTGGCAAAGGATTCAGCAACAGTTAAAGTTCTCTCCTCTGACAAGGCCATTGAAAAATTTGCTAGAGAGCGATTTTACTATCAGAAAAAAAACGAAGATGTTTATCTCATAGAGTTTAAAGACAGTATTCAAAATAAGTCTGATGAATAAAACGGTAAGCGATAGTGTGTTTTCGAAGCTGAGTCCCTCGGGCTGGAAACAAATGATTCAATTTCAGTTAGATGGAGCAGATTATGCCCAGCAGATGATTTATCACTCTTTGGAGGGAATTGATATCAAACCTTTTTATACCCAGGAAGATGTCAAACAGCCCATTGATCTACCAAAGACCAATTGGTCTATTGAGGAGCGTATTGGAGTATACCAAGACCAAGAAGCCAATCAAATGGCGCTTGAAGCAATTGAATTCGGCGCTACTTCTATTCACTTTAAGACCTTAAACCCGCTTTGTGATTTCAATAAATTAGTAGCTGGAATCGATTTAGAGAAGATAGCCGTTCACATCAGCCTGCAACAACTCAGCGAAGAAGTAGTAACTAGAATTGAATCTTCGAAGCTTGACAAGCTGGTCTTTGGAGTTGATCCTATTTCAAAATTTTTCGCTACAGGAACTTGGTATATCAATCAAAAAAAGGATTTTGAACTGCTCTCAAAATTTTTAGAACTCACCCAGAAAGGGTTTAAGACCAGTCTAGAACTAGATCAATATACCCTTGCTGAAGCAGGTGCAAACAATCTGTATCAATTAGCTCTGTTATTAGGGCATCTCGCAGAATACCTTCACTATTTTGAAGCTGAAAACAAACTTCAATTGATAAAACATTTGAACATACAGATCGGGGTTGGAAGCAATTACTTCTTTGAGATTGCCAAAGTAAGAGCAATGCGATTATTGATACCGAGTCTGCTTAAAGAATTTGAGCTCGATGTAGAATTTAAAGTCTCCTCTTTAACCCTTTCCCGTTATTACACGGCCTATAACGCTGTTCAAAATCTAGTGCGCTCCTCTACTTGTTTGCTTTCATCAGTACTTTCATCTTCTGATAATGTGTCGGGCTTAGCGCACGATAGTTTGATCAACAATCCCAACATCAGTAGTAGTCGACTCATTAGAAATCAACTTTTACTACTCAAAAACGAAGCTGGTTTGGATCAGTATCAGGATGCTGCTAATGGATCCTATTATATCAATTACCTAACTGAACAACTCGCTCAAAAGGGCTTATCTACCTTTAAGCTGATTGAAAAAAACAAGGGTTTTTTACAACAACTCAAAAATGGTAGTATTCAAAAGGAAATTGAAAAGCAACACCTCAAAGAGTTAGAGCAGTTTCAAAAAAACAAAGAGGTACTTATTGGTGTAACCGCCTATAAAGACAAAAAAGAGCGCTTAAAAAAGGGCGCAAAACGCAAACCATTTCTCAAAAAGAAAGCTAGAAAAACACTGATTATTCCAGTAATTAAAAGAAGAATAGCAAGTCTGTGGGAAGAAAAAAGATGGCAGCATGAGTAGAAGGTCCCTAGAACATATGGAACTTGTGTGCCCTAAGAGTTCTTCTAAAAAAGAATTTGACCATTTGGGATATGGCGCAGGTGCCCCTCCCTATCTCAGAGGTCCCTATGCGAGCATGTATCTTAAAAAACCGTGGACTTTAAGGCAATACGCGGGATTTTCTACTGCCGAAGAATCCAATGAATTCTACAAAAACAACCTTAAAGGAGGTCAAACAGGCCTTTCAGTAGCCTTTGATTTACCGACCCACAGAGGTTACGACAGCGATTGCGATCACATCTATGCCGACGTAGGTAAATCTGGAGTAGCGATCGATACGGTGGAGGATATGGAACTCTTGTTTAAAGATATTCCCCTGGGCGATATCTCCGTTTCCATGACCATGAATGGTGCAGTGCTTCCTATAATGGCATTTTATATCTGCTGTGCTTTAAAACAAGGGGTGGCACTCAGCGAGCTCAGAGGAACGCTTCAGAATGACATTCTCAAGGAATTTATGGTGAGAAACACCTATATCTATCCCGAAGCAGCATCTATGAAAATTGTTTCAGATATTATCTCCTACTGCAGTGAGCATATGCCTAAATTTAATCCTATAAGTATCTCGGGTTATCATATGTTAGAAGCAGGTGCTCCAGCTGATGTAGAGCTCGCATATACGCTAGCAGACGGATTGGAATACGTGGAGACTGCACTTGCAACTGGAATGAATATCGATGATTTTGCTCCGAGACTCTCCTTCTTTTTTGGAATTGGAATGGATCAGTTTACTGAAATAGCCAAGCTAAGAGCAGCCCGTGTATTATGGGCTAACTTAATGAGTGAATTCAATCCTGATAATCCTAAGTCTCTGATGTTGAGAACCCACTGTCAAACAAGTGGGTGGAGTCTCACTGCTCAAAATCCCTTAAACAATATTTGCAGAACTACCCTTGAGGCAACTGCTGCGGTATTGGGAGGCACTCAATCGCTTCACACCAACGCATTGGATGAAGCCATGACCCTACCTACTCCTAAGACCGCTAAGATTGCCAGAGACACTCAACTCCACTTACAATTGGAGACCAAAATCACTAAAACAGTCGATCCTTTTGGTGGATCTTATATCCTAGAACAACTCACCGATGAACTCCTTCAAAAAGCGACAAAACAGATTGAGCTCATAAGAGCTGCTGGAGGAATGACCGCTTATATTTCAAAGGGAACTCCTAAAAGAGAAATCGCAAAAGCAGCAATTGAAAAACAAGCCCAGATCGACAGTGGTAGAACCCTGATTATTGGACTTAATTCCTATACAAAAGATACTGATAGCAGTGTTAAAATTCTAAAGGTGGACCATCAAATGGTCAGAGATCAACAACTCAAGCGGATCGAAAAGCGAAAGGCTACTCGCTCTGAGGAGTCAGTTCAACAAGCCCTAGAAAAACTGTATTTAGGAGCTAAAAACAAGAAGGGGAATCTTTTGGACTTGAGTGTTACTGCTGCACAACAGGGCGCTACTCTAGGTGAAATCAGCTATGCGTTAGAAGGTGTTTACGGGCGATACAGTGCTCAAGCAAGCCCTATTAAAGGAGTGTATTTAGAAGGGGTACAACAATCTGATGACTATAAAACATTTAAAAAGGAATTAGAGCACTACATTCAAGAAAAGGGAAGAGCTCCTCGAATATTGATGTCCAAAATGGGACAAGACGGCCACGATAGAGGATATGGGGCCGTGGCATCTGCACTAAAAGATCTCGGATTTGAACTCCATATGACTCCTCTTTTTCAACTCCCTCAAGAGGTGGCCTCAAAAGCTGTTGAATTAAAGGCCGATGCAGTTTCCATGACCAGTCTAACTGCTGGACATTCGAGTTTAATTCCTCAGCTCAAATTAGAATTACAAAAACAAAATTCAAAGGCTCTAGTTCTATTAGGAGGAATTATTCCTAAAGCAGAATACAAAGAACTTCACAAAAAAGGGGTCGATCTTATTTTTGGACCTGGGACTAATATCCTAAAAGCTGCTTCTCAAATTTTAAAACACTTATAAGCTTTTAAATTAGCTGGCTGGACTTAGTATTTTATTTTCTTTAGTAAAATTTATACTGCTGTTAACAAATAACCTTTTTATTGCAGCGTATTTAATTGTATTTTTATCCGCAAAACAGGACTTATATGGGCAAAATTATTGCTATAGCAAATCAAAAAGGTGGCGTTGGTAAAACCACAACAACCGTTAATTTAGCAGCTTCCCTAGGAGTACTCGAAAAAAAAGTACTTCTGATCGATGCTGATCCTCAAGCGAATGCGACTTCTGGATTGGGAATTGAAGTGGAGCAGGTTGATGCGGGGACCTACCAACTCTTGGAACACACCATAGCTGCATCTGACGCTATCGTCTCCACGAATTCACCCAATGTTGATATCATTCCTGCTCATATTGATCTAGTGGCTATTGAAATTGAATTAGTCGACAAGGAGTCTAGAGAGTATATGCTCAAAGAAGCCTTAAAACCAATTGTCGATCGCTACGACTATATACTGATTGATTGTGCTCCTTCCCTAGGGCTTTTAACACTCAATGCTCTTACTGCAGCACATTCTGTAATCATCCCTATTCAATGTGAGTACTTCGCTCTCGAAGGCTTGGGAAAACTTTTAAACACCATCAAAAGCGTTCAAAAGTTACACAACCCCAATTTAGATATTGAAGGATTATTGCTCACTATGTTTGACACCAGGCTTCGGCTCTCTAATCAGGTAGTCGATGAGGTCAACACCCACTTTAGCGAAATGGTCTTTAAGACCATCATCCAACGAAATGTACGCTTGAGTGAAGCTCCTAGTTTTGGAGAAACAATTATCAAATACGACGCGAGTAGTACTGGGGCTAATAACTATTTAAAACTAGCTCAAGAACTACTCTCAAATAATAGTTAAAATGGCAAAAGCGACAAAGAAACAGGCTTTAGGAAGAGGATTATCAGCTCTATTAAACGATCCAAAAAACGACATCAGTAAGGTGACGGATAAAAATGCAGATCAATTAGTAGGAAATGTCATCGAATTGGATTTAAACTGTATCAGTGTAAACCCAAATCAGCCGAGAACTCATTTTGATCAGGCTGCAATTGAAGAATTGGCTTCATCAATTACAGAATTGGGTATTATTCAACCCATCACTGTTCGTAAATTAAAGTTTAACTCCTATGAACTCGTTTCTGGAGAACGTCGTTTTAGAGCATCTAAACACGCAGGACTCACTACAATTCCAGCTTATGTGAGAATAGCCAATGACCAAGAATCCTTGGAAATGGCTCTTGTTGAAAACATTCAACGTCAAGACCTCGATCCTATTGAAATCGCTCAGTCGTATCAGCGACTTATCGAAGAAGTAAAGCTCACTCAAGAGGAGATGAGTAAACGCGTTGGAAAAAAACGATCTACCATATCGAATTATTTGAGACTGCTCAATTTAGATCCCTTAGTTCAAACCGGGATTCGAGATGGATTTATTTCGATGGGACACGGTAAGGCAATCATCAATTTTGAAGATTCTGAACAACAGATAGAACTCTACAACAAAATTGTCTCTAAAAAGCTCTCCGTAAGAGAAACCGAACGCGAGGTGCAACGCATCAAGGCTGGAGGCAGTGTGAAGCTTCCAAAAAAAGAACTTCCTCAAGAAGTTAAAGAACTGTCTAAGGCTCTTGAAGCTCAATTGAATTCAAAAGTCAAAATAAGCTATGCTTCTGGTAAGGGTAAGATTGAAATCGGATTTAAATCTGAGGAAGAACTCAACCAAATCAAAAAATCAATTTTAGGTGAATAACCCACTGCTCTTATTGACTTTTGTGCTCCTTCTTGGCAATATCAGCATTGCTCAAGATTCAGGCTCGGTATATACGATGGCTAATGACCAAAAGAAAAAAGAGGAAAAACTTCAGGGATTTGAAAGTGGTGACTATAAAGAGATGAATCCTTTAGCTCCGGCTAAAGCCGCTTTTTATTCAGCAGTTCTTCCTGGCTTAGGCCAAGCTTACAACAAGCGTTATTGGAAAATTCCACTGGTTTATGCGGCCATCGGTAGTTCTGCATATGCCTATGTTCAAAACAACAAAGTATATCACAAATTTAGAGATGCTTTTAAATCCCGACGAATGGGATTTACCACAGATCCCTATTACGATTTAAACGATTCTGGAATTGTAATTGGACAACCGGATGTGTCTGATAGTTCCTTGCAAACAGCTCAGGAACGAGCTCAAGAAGCTAGAGATTTTTCACTAGTTCTCACCATTGGAATGTATGCCTTAAATATCATCGATGCCAATGTGGATGCTCATTTAAAACAATTTAATGTCAATGAAGATCTCAGTGTGGATTACCGCCCTGATCTATTGATTAATCCAGTCACTAACAGCCCTTATTTGGGAATGACTATTAACTTAACCTATTAAAATGAAGATAGCCTTATTAGGATATGGACGAATGGGAAAAATGATTGAAGGTATCGCTTTAAATCGCGGACATGAAGTTCCTATTATAGTAGACAATGAGCAGGAAGTAGATTTAAAGACAGTCGATGTAGCCATTGATTTCAGTATGCCTTCAGCAGCATTTGACAATATTGTAAAATGTATTGATGCGGGTATTCCAGTTATTAGTGGAACAACCGGATGGTTAGATCGCTACGAGGAAGCGGTAGCTTATTGTACCGAGAACAAGGGAGCCTTTATGTACGCTTCCAATTACTCTCTAGGAGTTAATTTGTTCTTTAAACTCAATCGGATCTTAGCCAAGCTCATGGCTCCCTATAAGGATTACAAAACGGATCTAACTGAAATTCACCACACCAAAAAATTAGACGCTCCTAGTGGTACAGCCATCACTTTAGCAGAGGGTGTTATTGATGCTGGGAATTACAAAGAGTGGAAACTCGATGCTAAAGAAGAGGATCTTTTGTCGATTCATTCGATTAGAGAAGGAGATGTTCCCGGAACACATACGGTCAGTTATAAAACAGATGTAGATGCTATTGATATCACCCATACCGCAAATAACCGAGAGGGCTTTGCTCTTGGTGCAGTTATCGCTGCAGAGTGGATTATCGGTAAGAGTGGAGTGTTCTCTATGGAGGATGTGATCGATCAAAACTAAAAACTTATGAATGCACTAGAGTGGTTATTATTTATTGGAGTTGTTCAACTAATTCATTTTGGAGGAACCTACAAACTCTATCAAAAAGCAGGTAGAAAATCATGGGAAGCGCTACTTCCTATCTACAATGCCTATGTTTTGATGAACATTATCAAAAGACCTACATGGTGGGTGATCTTGCTCTTTATTCCAATTATAAATCTGTTGATGTTTCCAGTGATATGGATTGAAACCATAAGAGCTTTTGGAAAAAACACTCAGAAGGATACCTGGCTAGTGGTGCTCACCCTAGGCCTGTATATATACTTTGTAAACAACAGTGAGGTAAGCTATGTTGAAGAGCGTAGTTTAAATCCCAGAACCGCCCTTGGAGAATGGGTGAGTTCGATTGTCTTTGCAATTGTAGCTGCCAGTATCGTACACGCCTATTTTATCCAACCTTTTGTGATACCGACTGGTTCTTTAGAACGCACTTTATTGGTAGGAGATTTTCTACTTGTGAGCAAGTACCACTACGGTGCTAGAGTTCCTATGACTCCTATTGCTGCTCCTATGGTTCACGACACTTTACCAATTGTAAGATCTAAATCCTATCTCAAAAAACCACAGCTTCCCTATATGCGTTTACCAGGGTTTACCTCGCCTAAACGCAATGATAAAGTGGTATTTAATTGGCCTATCGACACCGTTCGTTATTTTAGAGATCCTTCCAATATTCGAGTTGATAAACCCATCGACAAAAAATCGAATTACGTCAAGCGTTGCGTTGGTATTCCAGGGGATGAATTCTCGATCATCGATGGTAAAATTTATATAGACGGTGAGCCTCTTGAATTAGATGAACGAGCCAAAACACAAATCAGTTACGCTATTCATGCTACTAAGGGAGTGTCTTCTAAACTGTTAATCGAGTCTGGAGTTAAAGAATTCATGAGAACTTACAGTACTCAAAACCTCAACCAAAACCAAGCTAACGCTTTGTATAGGGCAGGGCATGGAGTCTATAACAATCCCAATGGATCGGGATATTTGATATCGACCTCAAGCGAGGGAATCAACCCGAGTTTAATACGCTCTCAGGGATTAGCCCTACAAGAACTCATCGACAAACAACGCAATGCAAGCCTAACCGATGAAATGGCTTCTAAGCTTCGCTCCTATTCAAGTATTGATTCGGTTGTAAAGCAACTACAACCCAAAGGACAATTTGATGCTACGATCTATCCTCATTCAAAAAGACTTCCTTGGAATGTGGATCAGATGGGTCCCTTTACCATTCCTTTTAAAGGGTTTGAAATTGAGCTCACTCCCTCAAATGTCGACCTCTACAGAGAAGTCATTACAGAATACGAGGGACATGAGTTGAGTCTCAACGGAACTCAGGTCTTTATCGATGGAGCAGCAGTTGCTACTTATCGCTTTGAAAAAGACTACTATTGGATGATGGGTGACAATAGACACAATTCAGAAGACAGTAGGTATTGGGGATTTGTTCCAAAGGACCATATCCTAGGAAAACCTATCTTTATCTGGATGAGTATCGATGGTATCAACGACGGTATTTCTAATTGGAAGATTCGCTGGGATCGCGTGTTTACAACAGTAGATGGCACAGGAGTGCCACGTTCTTATTTCAAATACTTTTTGGCTCTTCTTGTTTTAGGCTACGGTATTGATTATTTGAGAAAGCGTAAGAAAAAAGTGTAATTATCCATAGAATAGATGTATCTCCATCCTGCTTATTTACCCAATATCCCTTATTTTGCGCTAATCGCTCAAGAGGAAGTAATTTGGGATCTCTCGGGTAATTTTCAAAAACAAACCTATAGAAATAGAACCTATATCGCAACCGATCAGGGGAAGCTCCTCTTGAGTATTCCTTTGATTCACAAGGGTAAAAGTGGACATCAAAGCTTTAAGGACATCCGCATCGATTACAGTCAACCCTGGATGCGCACCCATTGGAGGGGAATTGAAACTGCCTATCGCACCTCTCCTTTTTTTGAATATTACGAGCAGTACTTTAAACCCTTATTTGAAAAGGAAGAATCCTATTTAGTCGATTTAAATCTAAGAAGTACCGAACTACTGTGTAAGTGCCTTCAGCTAGAAATGCCTCAGGATCAAAATGAGAATTATCAAAAGGATATGGACCCTAAAATTGATAGGCGATTTTTAATAGAGGCCAAGAGAAAAACGAATTATAGCTCTAGCCCTTATCACCAGGTTTTTAGTGATAAACACAGCTTTATAGAGAATTTATCGGTATTGGATCTCATCTGTAATGAAGGACCTTCAGCTGCTGCATATTTAAAAAAAGAAGTGCTTAATTTCTGATGGAAGTCATTCGTTTTATAGCGCACTACGGCATTCATTTTGCAGTACCAATCGGCATTGCTTATTTCTTTTACAGAGCTCAATTTAAAAAATCACTGCTCCTTCTTTGGGGAGGAATTCTCATTGATTTGGATCATCTTTTGGCAGATCCCTTATTTGATCCTATGCGTTGTTCTATAGGTTTTCACCCGCTTCACTCCTATTGGGCAATTGCACTATACTTACTGTTATTTTCAATTCCAAAAACAAGAATTTTCGGTTTAGCCTTGTGTATTCATCTAGTCGCCGACGCTGTAGACTGTCTTTTCTTATAGGCTTATACTAGCGCTAATTGGATAGTGATCCGAGTATAATACGTCAAAGTTCTGATGTTCTACTACTTCCAATCGCTGGTCTGTCAGAATAAAATCGATCCTCATGGGGAAGAGTTTAAAATCAAAACTGCGTCCAAAACCACTCCCTCTTTCAATAAAGCTGTCATTCATAGCTCCTTTGATCAAACGATATACCCTTGAAAACTGAGTGTTGTTAAAATCACCCGCTACAATTGAGTACGAAGGAGTGCTGTCAATCTGGGATCTAATCAACTGCGCTTGAGCTTCTTGCTTGGAAAACATCGAAGACATTCGCTTGACAAGTCGTTTGGGTTCTTGATTGGTCAATGCCTCTGGATCGGACACTCCCAGGGATTGTAAATGAATATTAAATACCCTTAGACTGTAATTAGCAACTTGGAGGTCTGCGTACAATGCAGCATTATTACTAGACTCAAATTCAATGACCTTTGAATTCTTGATAGGGTACTTAGAAAAAATAGCCTGTATTGACTTATTGGAATCCTCATCACTAAATACCTGATAGGGATATTCTTCAAATGCATTCTTATAGCTCATATCAAATTCCTGTAGGCAGAGTACCTCTGGATTCTGTTCATTGATAAATCGAATCAGCTTTTCGGGAATCTCTTTATCCTTCATCCACCCGTACTTATTAAATAGTCGGGTATTATAACTCATTATATCGATGGAATGAGAGGGAACTAATTCAGTTTTTGGTTCAAACTGATAAAAGGAATCAAAGACTAATAAGCCGATGATAATTAAAGAAAGTGAAATCACAAAGTGCTTTTTTGCCTTCCAAATCCAATAGACACAAAACAAGAGATTGACGATAAACAAAAGTGGAATTCCCAAACTCAACACTGCCAAGAAGGGTACGAACTTTAAGGGTACATAGGGCATTAGAAATGAAAGCGCAAAAACGATCCCAACAAGGATGTTGAGGAGGTATATAAATTTATTCAAAAAGCGCTTTAGCATAATTAGTGTTTTCCGGCTCTAAACAAAAAGTCTTTTTCAGCTTTTGTTAGGGATTCGTAGCCAGAATTAGAAATCTTATCTAAGATAGCATCTATTTTCTTTTGATGCTCATCTTTACTCATGGGTTGACTTTTACTTGGACTTTTAGAACGGTGAACCGTTCTAAGTGGTGCTGATTTCTTAAATAGGGACTCAAAAAAAGCAAAGAAGGAAGCCCCAAAGTCTTTGGAAGACTGTATTCTTCTCGCAAATAAATACCCAAGGTAGGCACCTCCTATATGAGCGATGTGTCCTCCAGCATTTCCATTGGGTATCTGCACCAAATCGAGTACTACTAATAGCAATCCTATATACCAAAGTTTAATTTTAAAACTAAAAAATCGAAGTATATAAGAAGGAGCATAAGTCGAGAGAAATATCAGTAAGGCCATCACCGCAGCAGATGCACCAATCAGCGAAGAATTAGTCGCCACAAAGGCAGGAAAGAGCTGGTAGCTCACCAAATAAAACAGGGCACCAAAAACACTTCCCAACAGATAGATGCGGATAAAATAACGCTGATCGAATAAGTTTAAAAACATCCTCGAGATCCCCCATAGCAATAACATATTCCAAAATAGATGAGAAAAATCTAAGTGGAAGAATGCATAAGTCAGTATAGTCCAAGGCTTGTAAAGCAGTTCTAATGGTTGTTGTGAGAGTTCAAACCAACTCAATAAAAGAGTGGTTTCAAAAGAAAACAGAAAGGGAATTAATCTCACGAACACATACAGAAGGAGGTTCAAAAGGATGAATCGCTCTGCAATAGTAGCCCTACTCCAAGAAGATTTTATGTCATTTGTTAATCCCATCGACGATTGTTAAATTGATTTTTTCTCCAATACCAGGCCATGATAAAGCCTATTAGTGCACCCCCAACGTGAGCGAAATGTGCAATCCCCGACCCAAAAATACTATAACCTGTTACTCCTGAGAACAGATCCAATCCGATTAAGGCAGGTATAAAGTATTTAGCTTTTACGGGTACAGGAACGAAAATCAAGAAGAGTTTGGAGTTTGGAAAGGCCATCCCAAAGGCCACCAGAACACCGTAAATAGCTCCAGAAGCACCAACCGCTGGATTGTTCATCGCACTTAGGAAGTTATCTATAGTACTCGCATCTGCCATAGAATACCATCGGGTGTCATACCTACCATTACTGACAAGATCTATAGCCTGATTGATATCGACTCCCTGACTTCCCAATACATCTAAGGCTTGATGTACGTAAAAATAATTAACTCCCGTATGTAGTAGTGCTGCTCCTAAACCCGCTGAAAAATAGAAAAACAAGAATTTGTTCCTACCCCACATCTGCTCCAAGGGAGTTCCAAAGGCAAAGAGCGCATACATATTAAAGAAGATGTGCATCAGACCTCCATGCATAAACATATGGGAGACAAACTGCCAAATACCAAAGTTTTCATTCTCTGGAAACCACAGAGAAAACCAGCCATAAAGAACCTCTCCAAAAAGAGCAGTCCCTAAATAGAAAATGACATTAATGATAATAAGATGCTTAACGGTATCGGTTATATTGTTCATTGAAAATAGTTTGTTGACAATTCTTCTGTACTTATATTTTTGTAAGTCAATTGATTAAAAGGACTTAATTGAGGTTCTTTGCAAGAGAACAAATCGTTGACTAAGGCCAGCTGTTCTTCTCTGGACAACAAATCTCCAGTTCGTATACTTCCGGACTTTGAAAGTGCTTTAGCTAGGATATCCGACTGAGAAAAATGAGTTCCTGATTCTTCTTCTCTATAGGCAGTAATCATCGATTTTAATATATCTTCTAATTGCTCTGCTCTAAAGAGCACCGGAAGTGACTTGAGATGAATTTCCTCTTGTTCAATGGAAAAATCAAACCCAATCTGCCTCAGATAAGGAGTCAATTCTTCTAAAAGTCTCAGTTCTGGTAGTTCAAATCCAATTTGAACTGGAAAAATAAGCGCCTGACTCATCCCCTCGTCCAAGGTAATGCAACTCAGGAGTCGCTCGTATAAAACACGTTGATGCGCTCGCTGTTGATGAATGATGATCATCCCGGACTTATTCTTAGAAATAATAAATTTCTTGTCCAACTGAAAACAAGTTACCGCCTGATTGTAATCCTCATCCGTCGGAAGTAATTGAGCTCCTAAATCAGAGTTAATTTCCTCACTAGCTCCTTGTACTCCAGTGTAGAGACTCTCCCAGGATGAATCCTTTTTATAAGAAGAGGGATTAAAGGAAGACTTATACGATGAAGGTGTACTTTTCAATGCAGTTTGTCCTTCAAATGGATTAAAGCTCTGATCCACACTCACCTTTGGAATCTCAGCAGATTTATCTTTGTAATCGTATGGAGTTTGAAGGTTAGGATCCGATTCAAAATCCAAACTAGGAGCCACATTAAATTGACCCAGACTGTGTTTGACCGCAGATCTTAATATTGCATATATACTGTGATCATCTTCAAACTTTACTTCGGTCTTGGTTGGGTGAATATTGACATCAATAGACTTGGCATCCACCTCTATATCGATAAAATAACCTGGATAGCTATCTGGCCTGATCAATCCTTGAAAAGCATCACTGACCGCTTTGTTTAAATAAGGGCTCTTAATAAAGCGTTGATTGACAAAAAAGTACTGACTTCCTCTACTCTTTTTGGCAGCTTCAGCTTTTAAAACAAAGCCTGAAAGTTTTAATAGTGGGGTCTGTTCTTCGATAGGAACTAGTTTGTCATTCATCTTTTTACCAAAGATCTGAACAATACGCTGACGCTTATTCGAAGGCTTTAACACAAAGAGCGGTTTACCATTCGACACCAGTGAAAATTCAATATCGTTGTGAACTAAGGCCACACGGTGAAATTCATCGATGATGTGATTGAGTTCTATCCGATCTGATTTTAAAAAGTTCCTACGAGCTGGAATATTGTAAAAAAGGTTTTTGACACTGATCAGCGTTCCTTGTTTACTAACGACCTTTTCATTGCTTTTTTGAGCACCCCCTTCAATTAGTAGCTGCCTTCCCAATTCGGAAGAAGGCTGTTTGGTTTTTAAACTGACTTGAGCAACCGCAGCGATAGAAGCCAATGCTTCTCCTCTAAAACCCTTGGTAGTAATTGCGAAGAGGTCCTCAGAAGTTTTTAGCTTAGAGGTAGCGTGTCGCTCAAAGCAAAGCTCCGCATCCTTAGCGTTCATCCCTTTTCCGTTGTCTTGTACTTGGATAAGCGTCTTCCCTGCATTTTCAATATGTAAGTCGATCTTTGTAGCTCCCGCATCGATGGAGTTTTCCAGCAATTCTTTTACCACAGAAGCAGGTCGCTGAACCACTTCTCCTGCTGCAATTTGATTCGCCACATGAGGATCTAATAGCCTAATTTCTCCTGCCATTATTGAATGAATTGTATAAAACCACTTTGAACAGCAGCGTAGAACATTAAAAACAAAAAGATGAGAATTACAAAAAATCGAATTCTTCTATTTTTATCCTGAGCCTGAGATTTTTTTCTGCGCCAATCCTCTCTAAAAGATCGAGCAGCATTTCGTCTAAAGTAGTCCTTGGAATCAGTAGAAGCACCTTCTCGAGCTTCCTTTTCTTTTTTTAAACGCTCAATGCGTTCCTTGCGCTCATTGTAGTAACGAGGTTCGTAGCTATAGGTTCTATTCTTCTGTTGTTTAAATAAAGTAGGTAGTCTCATAATTGATGATTCCATCAAAAATACTTAAAATCACCTTCTTTAACGACTAAAGAATTATAAAAATTGTTAACAATCTTAAGAAAGTTGAGCCATTTTTAGGGCAGCTACAGCCGCTTCTACTCCTTTGTTTCCGTGCTTACCACCAGAACGATCTTTTGCCTGTTGGAAGGTGTTGTCTGTAAGTACACAGAATATAACTGGAATATCGGTCTGAATGTTGAGATCCATAATCCCCTGAGCTGTTGCCCCACAGACAAAATCAAAGTGTTTTGTTTCTCCCTGAATAACCGATCCAATTGCAATTATAGCATCAGGAGCGTGCTTATCAATCATTTTTTTACTTCCGTGAACTAATTCAAAACTTCCAGGAACCTGGTAAGTAAAGATGTGATCCTCCAATACTCCTTCTTTTACAAGAGTGTCATATGCTCCACTGTAAAGTGCTGAAGTAATTTCATCATTCCACTGAGAGACCACAATTCCGATGCGAAGCGAAGAAGCGTCTTCTAATTCAGCTGAGTTGTAATCGGAGAGATTTTTTAAAGCAGTTGCCATGACTATTCTAACATTCCTACATAGGCCTGAGCTAAATTCGCCTCAGTAGTCCCTTCGTAGTCTGATTTCAATTGCTTAAAAAAGCTAGCAGCTTTTGATTGATCACCTAATTCTAAGGCAGTTATACCCGCCTTGTACAAGAATTTAGGAGTTGAAAAGTCATTGGTGTTTACATTTAGTGCAGCCTGATAGTGTGAGAGTGCTGAATCGTATTCTTTTAAAGCGACATAGGCATCACCAATTGTCCCCTGTGCAAGAGCAGCAAGTACTACATCATCTGATGAAAAAGCCGATAAATGTCTGATTGCATCTTGGTATTGTGCCAAGTTAAAATATGCGATACCCGCTTCGTAATTAGCGAGGTTAGCAGCCTTAGTACCAGGATAAACTTGGATAATATCAATTAATGAGTATTTACCATCAGCACCTTGAAGCGCTTTTAAATACAATTCTTGTTGACCTTCTGTAGCATTTACCGCTTGGTCGAAATACTGTTGAGGGTAGAATAATTCATTTGATGCACTTGCTTCTTTAGGTTGTTGAACAAATTGTTCGTATCCTAAATATCCCAATACTCCAATTGCCACAACAGCAATAACACCTAATATGATATTTTGATTTTTTGAAACCCAAGCCTCCGTTTTACCAGCACTTTCATCTAGTGTTGAAAATACTTCTGCTGTAGTACTATCTTCATGAGCTTGAACAT
>DAIRFL010000198.1:0-3545 GCA_036795105.1 Flavobacteriaceae bacterium
ACTATATCGTTGTAATTTTTGCAATTTTTAATTTCAATTCAATGAAAAAAATCAGCACTACCGTTCTAATCTTGAGCTTGTTAGTTTCCTGCACAAAAGAAAAGAAAACACTCTTTAAAGTGATGGATTCTTCTCAAACATCTATAACATTCAACAATAAGATTACTGAGACTGAAGAGTTCAATGTACTTACCGATGAATACATCTTCAATGGAGGGGGTGTTGCTGCAGCTGATTTTAACAACGATGGAACCATTGATCTCTTTTTTACAGGAAATCAAGTTTCCAATAGACTCTATCTGAATCAAGGAGCTTTTTCTTTTAAAGATACAACTGAGGAATCAGGACTTATTTCAAATGATTATTGGTCTACAGCTGTGGCGGCAGCAGACATCAACGGAGATGGATGGCAAGATCTATACGTATGTACCGCCATGTTAGAAGGCAAAAAATCCAATAAATTATATATAAACGAAGGAGCTGATAAAGATGGGGTACCGAGATTTGTGGATTCCACAGAATCGTACAACTTAGTAAACGACAAGAATTCAATGGGCGCCTTATTTTTTGATTACGATAAAGATGGGCTCTTAGACCTCTACGTTTTAAACAATGAGCAAGAACAATTTAGCCCTACTAATTACAGAGACAAAATAATTGATGGCACAGCAAAGAGCACTGATCAACTCTATAGAAACACAGGGGACAATCGATTTGAAGATGTATCTCTAAAAGCTGGAGTCACTATTGAAGGGTTTGGGCTCGGTATTGCTGCAACTGACATCAATAAGGATGGATGGATAGACTTGTACATATCCAATGATTATTTGACTAATGATGTCCTCTATATCAATCAGGGGGATGGAACCTTTAAAAATAAAATCGACGATTACTTCAAACATCAGAGCAAGTTCTCTATGGGTTCTGATGTCAATGATTTTAACAATGACGGTGTTGACGATTTAATTACCGTTGATATGTTGGGTGAGACCAACTATAGGAAAAAGACCACTATTGGGAAAATGGATTATCAAGACTACGTCCATAACGAACAATGGGATTACGAGTACCAACACTCGAGAAATATGCTCCACAAAGGAAATTCAAATGGAGTACCCTATAGTGAAATAGGAATGATGGCAGGAGTCTATCAAACCGATTGGAGTTGGAGTCCTCTATTTATGGATGCTAATAACGACGGCTATAAGGATCTATTTATTACCAATGGTTTTCCTCGTGATATTACCGATTTAGATTTTATCAACTTTAAATTTGAATACAGACGTATTGCAAGCACACAGTTTTTACTCGACTCCATGCCTTCTGTTAAAATTCCAAACTACGCGTATCAGAACATCGATAGTTATCAATTCAAAAACAGCACAAAGGATTGGGGAATCAATATCCCTTCCTTTTCCAATGGTGCAGTCTATGCCGATTTAGATAATGATGGTGATTTAGACTATGTAGTAAACAATATTAATGACCAAGCATTTGTCTTTAAAAATACCACAAGAGAAACCGATCATTCTTCTTATCTAAAAGTAAGACTCAAGGGCCCTAAAACTAATTCTGATGGAATTGGAGCTCAGTTAAAGCTTACTACCGCTGATGGGAGTTCTCAATTCTACAACCAATTTTTGACAAGAGGTTTTATGTCCAGTGTAGACCCTAGAGTTCATTTTGGGTTGGGCACTAATCAAACGATTAATTCCTTAGAGGTACTTTGGCCTGATGGAAAGAAACAACAATTAGAAAATTTAAATGCAAATCAACTAGTTGAACTCGACTACAATAATGCTGTTGAACCTATTAAAGAGCAGGATTTAGCAAGAGCAACTATTTTTGAAGAAATCTCAAATGAGATTAACGTAAACTTTAGTCACAGCGAAACAGATTTTAATGATTTTAATATACAGCGACTCATTCACAAAAAACTTTCTCAATACGGCCCCTGTTTAGCTATTGGTGATTTTAACGGTGATGGATTAGAAGATTTTGTCTTGGGTTCAAATGAAAACCTCGCTCCTACTATTTACTTCCAGAACCGAGATCAAAGTTTTGAAACTGCATCACTTTTTGAAAATGAAAATTACACAGATGCAGTCGAAGAATGCATTAGACCAATCGATATTGACAACAATGGATTGATGGACCTCATTGTAAGTTCAAAGTCTAATTACTACCTAGATCAAAAAAACTATATCGTCCTCAATCAAGGTTCAGGTTCTTTCTCTATCCAAGATGCGAATGAGCTCTTCGAAGGTTCTGTAATAGCAGTAGGAGACTATAACGCTGATGGATATGAGGATGTCTTTATAGGTGGAAGTCCAACTTTGGGCACCTATCCTTCAACTACTTCTTCAAAACTTTTGATCAATCACCAAGGTGAGCTCAAAGACAGCAATAACAGCATCATTTCAGATATAGAAGATATGGGAATGGTAACCGATGCTATTTGGGCAGATTTGAACAACGATCAGTTATTAGACTTAGTAGTCGTTGCAGAGTTTGAACCGATTAAAATATACCTGCACACTCCAAATGGTTTAGAGCGATTTGAATCGGACTTAGACCAATACAAAGGACTGTGGAACAGCATTAAAGCTTTTGACAATGATGGAGATGGAGACCTCGATCTAATCGCTGGAAATATAGGAGCTAATAACTATATGCACTTGAGTCACGAAAGACCGATTACCTTAGTGGTTGATGATTTTGATCAAAACGGAAGCTTGGACCCAATTCTTTTTACGTACGAGAAAGACAAGGACAGTATTTACAAAGCCTTCCCTTATGCATTTAAAGATAATTTAGTCGGCCAAAGTCCGCGATTTAGAAAGCAGTTCAAACTCTACAAAGAATTTGCTCAAACAGATATAAATGAATTCTTTAGCAAGGAAGAGCTTTCAAAGGCAACACTATTAGAAGCTAATTTTGAACTTTCTATCTATGTAGAAAATTTAGGCTCAAATAAGTATTCCATCACTCCTTTACCTCAAGAAGCTCAAATCGCACCCCTTACCGATATCGCTATTACTGATTTCAATTTAGATTCTTATCCAGACATCATCCTAGTTGGAAATGATTATCGATACGAGCCTTTTGTAGGTAGATTAGACGCCTCAAATGGATTACTACTAAGAGGTAGTGGCACTCATAAATTTGAAGCGATTACAGCATCTGAAAGCGGTATTGTGATTCCCAAAGACGGTAGAGAGATTCAAGCGATCAAAACTGCTTCTGGACAGGAACACTTTATTGTGACCCAGAACAGGGACCAGCTTTTAATCTACAGTAAACAATAAGAGTACTTCTAGAAAAAAGAACCTACTCCACTCTCTAGAGCTTTGGTGTAATTTTCAACATTGAAGCTGTAGAGATTGGGAGATCTATGAGCTCCTATTTTTCTCTGTTCATCTAACTTTATTAGAATTCCTGACTTGAGTATTTTCTTGGAAAAATTCCTTCGATCTATCTTTTTATCTAAAATGGTCTCATAAAGAGATTGAATTTCAGTCATCGTAAACTTATTTCCCAACAAC
>DAIRFL010000199.1:0-3541 GCA_036795105.1 Flavobacteriaceae bacterium
TTATAGGGATAGAACCTTCTGCAGTACTGAGTTTTAAAGACGAATACAAACGTTTATTAGGTCCTTGCGACGATAGAGATAACTTGGAAAACAATGCTTCAACCATCAGTAAATTTTTAGCTGATGAAATGAGTGCTGGTTCCATTTCTAAGTACCAATTTATAAGTGATGCTGCAGAAATTAAATTGCACGCGCACTGTCATGAGAAGTCTATTGAAACTTCTAAGGGGAGTTTTGATATCTTAAACTTTCCAGAGAATTACAAGGTAAGCATCATCAACTCTGGATGTTGTGGTATGGCTGGATCCTTTGGTTATGAAAAAGAACACTATCAAACTTCGATGAAGATCGGAGGTCTACGATTGTTCCCTGCAATTGAAAAAACGGAACGCTCTGTAATTATAGCAGCTACTGGAACATCCTGTAGGCATCAAATTAAAGATGGAACTTCAAGAGATGCATTACACCCTGTAACAATTTTAAAAAATGCATTGGTAAAAACCATTGGTTGTTGTGCCTAAAAGCATTTGTGAATAGTTGCAGTCGACAATTAGAAAGAGTATCTTTGAGCTTATAAAACGAGGATATGGCAGGAAATATTTTTGGAAACTTATTTAGACTCTCTAGCTATGGAGAATCACACGGAGAAGCTATCGGAGGAGTTATCGATGGTTGTCCTTCTGGTTTGGAATTGGACTTTGAAGCAATTCAAAAGGATTTAGACCGCAGAAAACCAGGACAATCTAAAATAGTGACACAACGTAAAGAGGCCGATGAAGTTCAATTTCATTCGGGCATCTTTAAAGGAAAGACTACAGGGACTCCTATCGGTTTTGCTATTTACAACACCAATCAAAAATCAAAGGATTACAGTCATATTAAGGATTCTTATCGTCCTTCACATGCAGATTATGTCTACGATCAAAAATACGGTCATAGAGATTATAGAGGTGGGGGTAGAAGTTCTGCTAGAGAAACAGCTGCTCGTGTTGTAGCTGGTGCTATTGCTAAGCAATTGGTTGCTCCAATGACTATTAAGGCTTATGTGTCTCAGGTTGGTGATTTAACACTTCACACACCCTATAGTGAATTGGATCTTACTACAACTGAGTCAAATGTTGTTCGATGTCCTGATCAAACCATGGCTTCTGCTATGGAAGATTTAATCATGAAGGTTAAAAAAGAAGGGGATACCATTGGAGGAGTGGTGAGTTGTGTGATTCAAAATGTTCCTATTGGACTTGGAGAGCCTGTGTTTGACAAATTACACGCTGAACTCGGAAAGGCAATGCTCTCTATAAATGCAGTTAAGGGTTTTGAATACGGATCTGGTTTTGCTGGAGTTCGAATGAAAGGCAGTGAACACAACGATGCCTTTAATTCAGATGGTACTACAGTGACCAATCACAGTGGAGGAATCCAGGGTGGAATTAGCAATGGAATGGACATCTACTTTAAAGTTGCCTTTAAACCAGTAGCCACTTTAATACAAGCATACACTACTATAGATAAGGACGGAAATACCGTTGAAACCAAAGGAAAAGGAAGACACGATCCCTGTGTGGTGCCAAGAGCAGTGCCTATTGTAGAAGCAATGGCAGCAATGGTCATGGCTGATTATATGTTATTAAATCAAATTCACAAAAATCAGTTATAAATTCCTATCTTTCGCCTTAATTAATTGAAAAATATAACAAGGATGAAAAAACTTGCACTGCATTGGCAAATTATTTTAGGAATGGTATTAGGGGTATTATTTGCGCTCCTAATGGTTCAATTTGAATGGGGACCTCAATTGGTTTCTGATTGGGTAAAACCCTTCGGAACTATTTTTATCAATTCTTTAAAGCTGATTGCAGTACCATTAATCCTTGCTTCGCTTATCAAGGGAGTATCTGATTTAAAAGATATCTCCAAACTCTCTAAAATGGGAGGGAGAACTATCGGAATGTACCTTCTTACAACGGTAATCGCTGTTTCAATAGGTCTTGCAGTTGTTAATGTTATTAAACCTGGAAACTCTGTAGGAGAAGAAACCCGAAACGAACTCATCGATAATTACAAAGGAGATGCCGACTCTAAGATACAGGCTGCTGAAAAGCAACGTGAAGCAGGGCCTTTACAAGCCTTAGAAGATTTAGTTCCATCTAATATCTTTTTTGCTGCCTCTGACAATGGTAATATGCTTCAGGTAATTTTCTTTGCTGTATTTTTTGGGATTGGGCTCATCTTACTGCCAGAATCAAAAGCAGACCCTGCTAAAAAGTTCTTTGACTCCTTTAATGAGGTCATTCTAAAGCTCATCGATTTAATTATGCTCGGGGCTCCTTATGGGGTGTTTGCGCTACTCGCTGCACTAATTGCCGAATCACCGAGTATCGATTTATTCAAAGCACTTGCTTGGTATGCCTTATCAGTTGTTATTGCACTTTGTCTAATGCTTGTAGTATATATGCTCATCGTGTATTTTGTAACTGGAAAATCTCCAAAGTTCTTATTCCAAGGATTAGCTCCTGCTCAATTATTAGCCTTTTCAACGAGTTCAAGTGCTGCAACACTTCCTGTTACTATGGAGCGTGTTGAAGAGCATTTAGGTGTTGATGAAGAGGTGACTAGTTTTGTACTTCCAATAGGAGCGACCATCAATATGGATGGAACTAGTTTATACCAGGCTGTAGCTGCGGTATTTATTGCACAAACCTTTGGTATGGATTTGAGTTTTGCAACTCAATTAGGGATTATTGCAACGGCAACCCTAGCATCTATCGGTTCTGCTGCAGTACCCGGTGCTGGAATGGTGATGTTGGTTATTGTACTGGCACAAGCTGGTATTCCAGAAGCTGGATTAGCTTTAATCTTTGCAGTGGACCGACCACTTGATATGTGTAGAACTGTTGTCAATGTTACTGGTGATGCTTCCGTATCTATGGTCGTTGGAAAATCAGTTGGTAAACTAGGAGAACCTCGCGTCAAGGAATGGGACGATAATTACAAGAAGTAATTAAGACTCTCTAAAGTATTTTTTATCGACCTTATCGGGAATAGCACATTGAGGTTTTTTAAACCACTTTAAGCGATGCTTTGCGATAAAATCATAGGTCCAATCACCAAAACAAGTCGGTAACATTAGTAGTGGATAGACAAGTTTCCACAGTCCTCCAAGTGCGTTTAAACTCTTTAAGACGGCTCTTGACTTGATAAAATAAGCAACATTTTGTTCGATGAGAACGATACTGTCAATTCTTTTGGTATCAATTCCTGACTGATTGGTGAGTTGTGTTCCCAGAGGGGAGTGAAGGGGAACAAAGGTAAATCGGCGTTTTCGATCCCTTTTGTATAAAAATTGAACGGATCCATGGCAAAGGCCACAGTCTCCATCGTAAAGAAGTATATAGGGAGTGTTTATATTCATTTGGAAGCCTGTACTAATTCTAAATTATCCAGAGCCACATGAGTAGTGAACATTCCGTAATTGACAATCGCTTTGTCTTTCTCTATGGAATCGATGGAACCAACAGCTTTTCCGTCGATTAATCGAACC
>DAIRFL010000016.1:0-19143 GCA_036795105.1 Flavobacteriaceae bacterium
GTTTAGATAAGATTGCGAGCGAATGTCGCAGTATAGATTTCATGATTTTTGTGAAAATTGGAATAGAACTTCCAAATGTTGTGGGGAGTATAATCTCTTAACAGATACAATATTACAAATAATTTTCCATATGCTCATCAATCTTTAAAAAAGTATCTTATTTTTGTGCCATAAATGATCATATGATACAACGAATACAATCACTTTATTTACTGCTAGTGGCTATATTATCTTTTTTAGCAGCTTTCTTTGTAAAAAGCCTTGCTGAAAATGATGAAAGTAGTATCTTTGGACTCTCGATTCAATTAGATCGAATTACGTTCTTTATAGCAGCAATTACAGCTGTAATTAGCATTTTTTTATACAAAAAACGAATCAATCAATTCATTGTGAATCGATTGAACATCATATTAAATCTTTTTTTACTAGGATTTTTCGTTTACCGATCACTAAGTTTATCCGGAGAAAGCTTGCTTTCGCAGAAGGGTATTTGGATTGTTTTCCCTTTAATTTCTATCGTTTTATTAATTCTAGCCAACAAGGCTATTAAAAGGGATGAGGATCTTGTAAAATCAGTAGATCGTTTGCGTTAAACCTAACATCTTAGTAGTATTAGTGCGAGAAAAAAGCCTGCGTTCAGCGGGCTTTTTTTATACCCCTCTTTTACCGAGCTCAATAATTTCTAGATCTTTGATGTCTTTTCCATCGATGGTAAACCGTAGCATGGTTCTGATTTGATGAAAGCCGTGTGTTCCGCAAGCTCCTGGATTGAGGTGTAGTAGGTTTAGCTTTTTATCGTATTGCACTTTTAGAATGTGAGAGTGGCCAGAGATAAACAAATCAGGGGTATCTCTTTTGAGGGCCTCACGAACTCTTTTGTCATAGCGATTGGGATAACCTCCTATATGAGTCATCCACACCTTGACTTCTTCACATTTAAATTTTGCATCGAGAGGACATTCTTTTCTCATTTTAGCATCGTCTATATTGCCATAAACAGCTGCAAGAGGCTTTAATTCACTGATTTGATCAGTGATGTGAAAACCTCCAATATCACCTGCATGCCAAACTTGATCGGCTTCTTTTACATAGGAAAGAATACGATCATCTAGGTATCCATGAGTGTCGGACATCAAGAGAATTTTTGTCATGGCTCAAATATAGGAAATAGCTAAATGGATTTAGTATATTTGTGCTTCAATCCAATCGATGAGATACTTTATTACTTTTTCATATCAAGGGAGCAGTTATCACGGATGGCAACGACAACCCGATGCTCGTAGTGTACAGCAAACCTTGGAAGAGGCTATGGAGCTATTTTTAAAAGAACAACTGAGTCTTGTTGGTGCTGGAAGAACAGACACTGGAGTACATGCTAAGATGATGGTAGCTCATTTCGATTCAGAGGTGTCATTTGATTCTGATGAGTTGATTCACCGTCTCAATGCTTTTTTAGATGAGACGATTGCAATTGAATCGATTAGAGAAGTTGACCTTAAGGCACATGCTCGATTTGATGCAAGCAGTAGGTCTTATGAGTACTGGGTAGTTCAGCAAAAGAATCCTTTTTTAGCTCAAGCAGCTTATTATGTGAGTCATCCATTAGATGTCGATCTTATGAATAAAGCAGCAGCTCTGATGCTAGCGTATGAAGATTTTGAGTGTTTTTCTAAATCCAATACAGATGTACACACTTATTTGTGTGATATAACTAGAGCAGAGTGGATTCGTGAAAATGACAGGCTAGTGTTTTATATCACAGCTAATAGATTTTTGAGAAATATGGTCAGAGCAATTGTCGGCACGCTGATTGATATAGGAAAGGGTAAAATGAACATCGAAGAATTTAAAGCAGTTTTAGATTCTAAGGATCGTAGAAATGCAGGACCATCGGTTCCTGCAAAAGGATTGTATTTAACTAATATTCAATATCCCAATTAAAGAATGAGTACAGATAAAGGAAAAGCATTTGATTTTAAGTTGTTAGGAAGACTTTTTAAGTATACTTCTCCTTATAAGTTCATCTTTGTATTGGTGGCTATTGCTGCAATATTACTATCGGCATTTGCAGTGTATAGAGCAGTGCTGATCGGAACTATAGTAGATGAGGCCATCAAGGTAGCGGATATGGATAAATTGATCTATTACGTCTTGCTCACTTTAGCGGTATTGATGGGAGAGGTTATTTTTCAATTGAATTTCAACTACTTCGCCAATTGGTTAGGTCAATCGGTAATCAGAGATATCAGAGTGCGACTATTTAAGCATATGAATAGTTTTAAGATGAGCTATTTTGACAACTCTTCACTTGGAGTTTTAGTCACTAGAGCGGTTGCCGATATGGAACGTATTGGGGAAATCTTTAGCAATGGATTCTTTATGATTGTTGCGGATCTTTTAAAGATGTCTGTAGTTGCAGTGATCATGCTGGTTCTCAATTGGAAGTTAGCCCTCATTGTTTTTGCTATTCTCCCGATCTTACTCTATGCGACTAGACTTTTTCAAAGAGCGATGAAAACGGCATTTATAGAGGTAAGGGCTCAGGTAGCTAATTTAAATTCTTTTGTTCAAGAACGTATCGCAGGTATGAAACTCGTTCAACTCTTTAACAGGGAACAAGAAGAACTCAAAACCTTCAATAAAATAAACGACCTTCACAAAGATGCTTGGATCAAGACAGTTTGGTATAACTCTTTGTTTTTTCCTGTAGCAGAAATTGTTTCTTCGGTAACTATTGGACTCATTGTTTGGTATGGTGGAATGAAAAACTTGTCGGGGGAACTCGAAACGGATTTTGGTACGATCTTTACCTTCATTCTCCTTTCAGAAATGCTCTTTAGACCACTGCGTCAAATTGCAGATAAGTTTAATACCATGCAAATGGGTATGGTAGCTGCAGGTAGAGTATTTAAAATAATTGATTCTCATTATGAAGTAGAGGCCAATGGAACACTCAAAATACATCCGGTAAAAGGTCAGATTGAGTTTAGAGACCTTCACTTTGGGTATATTCCAGAGGAAGAAGTACTCAAGGGAGTTAGTTTTGAGATCAAAGCTGGAGAAACAGTTGCAATTGTTGGTGCTACAGGAGCAGGTAAATCAACAGTGATCAATCTATTAAATCGTTTTTACAGAGTTGAAGATGGTAGTATTTTTATCGATGGAGTGGACATCAATGAGTTTGAATTAAATTCTCTCAGATCAAATATTGCGGTGGTTTTACAAGATGTCTTTTTGTTTGCTGATACTATTCAAAACAATATATCACTCAAAGATGACTCCATTAGCCTGGATCAAATCGAAGCAGCTGCTAAAGAAATTGGAGTTCACGACTTCTTTATGAAGCTTCCAGGCGGATATGGTTTTAATGTCAAGGAACGAGGAGGAATGCTCTCAAGTGGTCAGCGTCAACTCTTAGCCTTCTTAAGAGCCTATGTAACCAAACCGAGTATTTTAATTTTAGATGAAGCGACCTCTTCAATCGATTCCTATTCTGAGCAACTCATACAACAGGCGACTTTAAAAATCACCAAGGGAAGAACTTCAATCGTAATTGCACATCGATTAGCGACAATTCAAAATGCAGATGTAATCATCGTGATGGATAAGGGACAGATTGTAGAAAGTGGAACCCATGAACAACTCTTAGAGCAATCTGGTTACTATAAGAAGTTGTACGAAGCTCAATTTTTAGAAGAAGAATTGATCGAAGAATAATTAACCCATTTATTTTTATAAATTAGACCTAAGAATAAATCAATTGGACAGTTTACCCTTTATAGAATTTAAGATAACCGATATCATCGATATCGTTCTAGTTGCCTTATTACTATTTTATGTATACAAGCTCGTGAGAGGTACGGTGGCCATCAATATTTTTATCGGTATTGTTATTATATGGGTAATTTGGAGACTTACAGACCTTTTAGAAATTAAAATGATCAACAGTATTGTCGGTGGTTTTATGAATATTGGACTTATTGCACTGATTATTGTATTTCAACAAGAAATCAGAAAATTTCTACTCATGTTAGGATCTACAGGATGGTCGAATAAATGGATCTTTAAGAATTTCAAAATCACCAAGCAAGCACATCAACATTCGATTAATGATGTCAAAACAATTTTAGCCTCCTGTTATAAGCTAGCAGAAACCAAGACAGGAGCACTTATTGTAATTGAAAGAGACAATTCCTTAGATTTTGTTTCCAATACAGGTGATAAGATGAATATCGAAGTGAGTCAGCCGATCATTGAGAGTATTTTTTATAAAAACTCTCCTTTGCACGATGGAGCTGCGATTATAGTCGACAATTATATTGTAGCAACCCGTGTAATTCTTCCTGTTTCCGATCAGCGATCGATTCCAAATCGTTTTGGACTGCGTCATAGAGCAGCAGTTGGAATCACTGAGAAAACAGATGCTTTAGCTATTGTTGTAAGTGAAGAATCTGGATTAATTTCTTATATCAAAGACGGGGAATTCATTCTGTTCAATGATCATATAGAACTGGAACGAATTATCAATGAAGACCTTCTATAGGGATTAGCTATTATTTAATAGTTGGTATAATTTAACGCACTCTACAGCTTCCTTTACATCGTGTACCCTTAAGATGTTTGCTCCCTTTGAGAGTGCTATCATATGAAGCGCTGTGGTTCCATTCAAAGCCTTCGCTGCAGAGCTGTCAAGGGCTTTAAAAATCATCGATTTTCTACTTAAACCAACCAGCATCGGCACTTCTAATGCATTGAGTAAGTCAAGTTGATTCATGAGCTTGTAGTTTTGCTCCTGAGTTTTTGAAAATCCAAACCCTGGATCAATAATGACGTCTTTAATACCAGCCTTTTTAGCTTTGTTGATTCCCTGAGAAAAGTAGAGAAGGAGGTCGTTTGTCAAATGGTTGTAATGAGTGTCTTCCATCATCGTTTGTGGAGTCCCCTTCATATGCATTAAGATATAGGGTACTTCTTTATTGGCGATCACTTCTAATAATCCATCATCAATCTGTCCTCCTGAGATATCGTTGATTATATCAGCTCCTCTTTGAATGCATTCATCGGCAACCTTAGCTCTAAAAGTATCAATTGAAATCAAGAGCTTTGGAAATTCACTTTTGATAAACTCAACAATAGGTAGTATTCTAATTAGTTCTTCAGTTTCAGAGATATGCTCTGCATTGGGTCTGGAACTATAAGCTCCGACATCGATGATATCAACACCATCATCTATCATCTGTACGACACGTCTTTTTAAATCATCTGTACTAGCAACTCTGCTTTCTGAATAAAAAGAGTCAGGGGTCGCATTGACAATCCCCATTATTTTAGGAGTACTTAAGTCTATATGTGTTCCTCTGCAGTTTAGGGTCATAAATAAAATAGATTATAATAGTGTAATCACCTCAATTTTTGGTATTTTGCAGGCTGCTAAATAAGTCAGTAGCAAATCAATGCGAAATTTACATAAATATTAGTGAATTCATGCAAAATACATTAGAACAATACGATTCCATAGTCGCTCAATGCAGGGACTTATACCAGAAAAAAACACAAGATTACGGAACAGCTTGGAGAATCCTTAGACTTCCTTCTTTAACAGATCAAATCTTTATTAAAGCACAGCGAATTAGAAGTTTGCAAGAGAATGAGGTGCAAAAGATTCAAGAAGATGAGGTAGCTGAATTCATCGGTATTGTGAATTATTCAATCATGGCTTTAATTCAAATTGAGAAAGGCTATGTGGACCAACCTGATCTCTCCGCTAAACAGGCTGTTGATTTATACGACAAACATATGAATATCACTAGACAGCTCATGATGGATAAGAATCACGACTACGGTGAAGCTTGGAGAGATATGAGGGTAAATTCACTCACTGATTTAATTCTTCAGAAATTACTCAGAGTAAAATCAATAGAAAATAACAAGGGTAAAACTCTTGTAAGTGAAGGAATCGACGCTAATTATCAAGACATGATCAACTATGCTATTTTTGCAATGATTCATTTAGCTGAAGAAAAAGAAGCATCATGAAATCAATCCTAACTCCCATTGCTCGGTATTTTGTAGGGGTGCTGTTCATTATCAGCGGACTTATCAAATTAAATGACCCTGTTGGTTTTTCTTTTAAACTAGAAGAATACTTTTCACCTGGGGTGCTCAATATGGAGTTTCTAATGGAGTACGCGCTCAGCCTTTCGATGTTTATCGTGGTAGTAGAAGCACTTTTAGGAGTGTTCTTGCTCTTGGGTTATCAACTCAAATGCACGCTCTACAGTCTTATAGGAATGATTGTGTTCTTCACTTTTTTAACCTTTTACTCAGCCTACTTTAACAAAGTAACCGATTGTGGTTGTTTTGGAGATGCTATAAAGTTAACTCCTTGGGAATCCTTTACAAAGGATGTGATTTTACTGGTGTTAATTGTTTATCTGTGGATTAACAGAAATCTCATAAGCCCTATTAGAACCAGAAAATTTAGAACGATAGCAGTTTTGGTGTCGATGCTCATTAGTCTTTTCTACCTCGCTTATGTGTATTCCCATTTACCTCAGGTAGATTTTAGAGCCTATAAGATAGGGGTGCATATTCCCTCTGCAATGGAAGTGCCGGAAGATGCACCACAGGCCATTTACAATTACCATTGGACCTTTGAGGAGAACGGATCAAAAAAAGTGTATACCACAAATGGATCTTACCCAACAATTGATGGTGAATTTATTGGTGTAGAAACCGAGCTTGTTCAAAAGGGTTACGAGCCACCGATCCACGATTTTGGAATGGAAAATGACCGTGGAGATCAAACACAGGAACTCCTAAATGAGGATCTGTTGTTCTTATTTATTTCATACGACTTAGATAAGAGTAATAAAGAAGCAATTGCTCAATTCGAACAGCTAGCTAAAAGCGCTAGAGATAAGGGTTATAGAGTTGCATTGTTAACCGCTTCTTCCAAAGAAGTGATCAATGCCAAATTAGGAAATGAGTCTAGCATTGAAAGTTTTTTCAGTGATCAGACAGCCCTAAAGACAATTGTGAGATCCAATCCTGGAGCCTTAGTAGTTAAGAAAGGTGTTATTACTGATAAAAAACACTTTAATGATTTTGATAAAATAGAATTTTAATAATAATACAAAAATGAGAAAGAACATTGTAGCTGGAAACTGGAAAATGAACATGAATCAAGAGCAAACTGCTCAATTGATTGAAGGATTAAAAAATGAATTACCTACAAATGAGGCATCGATTATGATAGCTCCAACTTTTGTAAACTTAGCTAAAGCTGTTGAGCTTACAGAAGGTACTAATATTGAGGTTATCGCTCAAAATATGCACTTTGAAGCGAGTGGTGCCTATACCGGTGAAATCTCTGCTGATATGCTAAAGAGCATCGGAATTAAAACGGTGATTTTAGGTCATTCAGAACGCAGAGCTTATTTTGGGGAAACTGATGAAATTTTAGCGAAGAAAGTAAAAGCTGCATTAGACAATGATTTGCAGGTAGTTTTCTGCTTTGGTGAAGAATTAGAAGACCGCAAGGCTGGTGAGCATTTCAGTGTTGTTGAATCTCAATTAAAGAATGCACTTTTTGACTTAGCAGCAACTGCCTGGTCTCAAATTGTTTTGGCCTACGAACCAGTATGGGCGATTGGGACAGGTGAAACTGCTTCTGCAGAACAGGCACAAGAAATGCATGCATTCATCAGAAAGACTATCGCAGATCAATACAATGATGAGGTTGCCGAGGAAGTATCAGTACTTTACGGAGGATCTGTAAAACCAAACAACGCTTCTGAAATTTTCTCTAAACCAGATGTAGACGGAGGTCTTATCGGTGGAGCATCCTTAAAAGCAGAGGACTTTTCAGGAATTGCTGTAGCATTTTCTTAATGGAACAAGAATCGTTTAAGGAATACGACTTTCTAGTTAGTCCAATTGAACCGGCAAGAGATTTACTCATAGCCGAATTAGGTGCTGTTGGATTTGAGAGTTTTATGGAGACAAAGACCGGAGTCTTAGCCTATATAAATTCCAAAGATTGGTTCGAACATATTTTAGAGGGGGTTTCTATATTAGAGAACCCTCTCTTTAACTTTGAATATTCCATTAAAACAATAGAACAACAGAATTGGAATGCCGATTGGGAACAAAATTTTGATCCTATTACTGTTGAAGGACAATGTCAGGTAAGAGCTCCTTTTCACCAAAAATTAGACTTTCCCTACGATATTGAAATTCTTCCAAAAATGAGTTTTGGAACAGGACATCATCAGACTACCTATATGATGTTATCTTATATATTGGAGGATGAGTTCGATCAAAAATCTGTTTTAGATATGGGAAGTGGTACCGCTGTTTTAGCGATACTCGCAGCATATAAAGGCGCTTCTAAGATTCAGGCAATCGACATTGATGCCTGGTGTTATGAGAATGCTACAGAAAATATAGAACGCAATAATTGCAGTCATATTGAGGTGATTCAAGGTGATGCCTCTGCAATTAAAAGTCAGTTCGATATAGTGTTAGCCAATATCAATCGCAATATCTTACTAGCTGATATTCCAACCTATGTCGATCATTTAAATAAAGGAGGTCGTATTTATTTCTCTGGTTTTTACCTAGAAGACTTAGAACTTATCAAAGCAAAGTGTATTGAAAACAACTTGACTTTTGTTTCATATAAACAGAAGGATCAATGGGTTTCTGCAAAATTTGTATATTAGATCAGTCCTAAGAAGGTATAAATGAGTCCATTAGTAAAAAAACAAGAAACGGTAAAACGTGTTGTAGCGCAACAGTCATTGAAGAAATTGGTGCTATATAACGACGATGTCAACACATTTGATCACGTTATAAATACCCTTGTTAAAGTCTGTAAGCACAGCCCCCTTCAAGCCGAACAGTGTGCCATGCTTGTTCATTACAAAGGAAACTGCACTGTTAAGACAGATGAGCTAAGAGTGGTTAAACCCATGTGCTTGGATTTACTAGATGCAGGCTTGACAGCAAAGATCCACTAATTCCGATAACAAACTTATTGATATAAAAAAACCTGGACTAAGCCAGGTTTTGTTTTTTAATACAGTTAAAATCCTAATGAGGTAATTTAGGTCTTAGAATACCGTAGATAAAAGTTCCAATAATGGTCCCAACCAGAACTATTGCTATGGTGAGAACTCCTGTTCCTAATAAAACATACATAGGTCCAGGACAGGCTCCAGCAAGCCCCCATCCGAGTCCAAAAATGGCTCCTCCAACTAGTCCACCGGTAAAGCGGTGTTCCTTGTCTGGAATTGTAATTTGATTTCCATGGATGTCTTTGACTTTATATTTTTTCATGATGAGTAATCCAATCATCCCTAAAGCAATTGCAGAACAGATGATTCCATACATATGAATGGATTGAAATTTGAACATTTCAAAGATTAGATACCATGAAATGATTTCAGATTTTACGAGTAGGACTCCAAAGAAGAAGCCGACAGCTAAGAATTTAAAATACTTTGTTAACATGGCTATAGATTATAAGAGAATTGGTAATAAAAATGGGAAAATTAAGTGAACCATGATAAGCCCACCAATAAAGAATCCAATTACAGCAACAACTGATGCAATTTGTAAATTAGAGATTCCTGAGATTGCATGTCCAGAGGTACAACCTCCTGCATAACGAGTTCCAAATCCAACGAGTAGCCCGGCAACTAGTAGGGTAGCGATTATTTTAGGATCTTGAATAGCTTCAAATGAGAAAAATTCTTCTGGAACCATTGCCTGTCCTGGATTGCTAAATCCGTAGTCAGTTAGTGATTTCTTAGTCGCCTCACTAATTCCAATGCTTTGATCATTTTTAAGGTAGAAATGAGCAATAAACCCACCTAAAATAGCTCCTTGAGCAACGACGAGGTTCCAAAGTTCTTTTTTCCAATCAAACTTGAAAAATTCAGAAAATTTACCAGCTCCCCCTATCGTACATAGGGTTCTAAGGTTTGCAGACATACCAAAGCCTTTACCGTAATAGGTAAGGATCAGCATTACAAATGCAATCAGTGGTCCTGATACATACCAAGGCCATGGTTGTTTAATCCATTCTAAAAGTGCTTCCATAAAAAAAGGTTTTATACAAAGTTACTATACAACTATCAGAATCCTATGACTTAACTCAGTTTTATCTGTAACTATTGATACCCAAATAGTTGTAGCATCTAAAAACATTAAATTTTCGAATAGTGACTCCATTTTGATCTTTTACTAAGATGGGTTGAGTTATTTCAACACGCTCAAAAAAGTTTGATAATTCCTTTGGGATAATTGAAGTCGCTTCATCGTTTTTAAACTGAGTCTCAGAATCTATTAACAAGGCGTTTTTACCTTTTAAACTTGAGGTTTCTTGAGTAATAGAATACTGCAGGGATTGTAGCCCTACGATGTTTTTATTGTAAAAGGTCTTCTGTGGAATATAGAACTGTAAAACGGCAGTTGTTTTGTAATTGTCTAGAGAAAAGACAAAATCTTCAGGGTATGTTTCTAGGAGTTCATCAACTTGCTCTGCAAAGGGTTCCCACCCAATAAAGGTGTCGTCAGATTTAATTGGAAATGGTTTGAACAACAGTTCTACTGCAATTGACAAAAGGAGTACTACTGATAGCAGAAAATGTGTCTTAATCCATTTAGACTTATATACCATTGCGACCAGAATTATTCCGCTCATATAGGAAGGAAGAAGCCAATTGATTTTAATCCAATACAATGGGGAGAGTAAGAAGAAGCCTAAAAATGTAGGGATGCAAAAACTCAACAGAAAAAGTACAGGAGTAGAGGGTAGTTTAAATCTTTTTAAAAAACGCTTGGTGAATTTGTAAATCAAAACCGTTAATGACAGAAATACTACAGGATATATCAACAGCATTTGAGAGCCTAGAAAACCTAAAAATAACCGAGGGCTATGTGAAGAGAGTCCCATGGCTGTTGAACGATCAGAAGTCTGAAACCCAAAGGAGATAAAGTCGTGTTGAATATTCCAGTAGATCACCGGAAAAAATAGAACGATACACAGAAGTAAACTCAACCAAAGTTTTGGGCTTAATAATTTAGATCGGTGCTGTTTACTAAAAACAATAAATGCAATTAGGCCAAAGGGAATAAGTAAGGCGGTATATTTAGAATTAAAGGCTAATCCACTAAACAACCCAGCTAAGAGCCACAAACTCCATTTGTCATCTCTGATCGCTTTGTAATAGTACAGAAGACTCAAGGTCCAAAACAAAATTAAGGGCACATCTGGTGTTGAATTAAAACTCAGCATGGACCACATCACAGATACAGCAAGTATAAAAGTGGCGATGAGGCTTCTATAAGAAGACAAAAAACACTGTGCTAATTTGTAAAAAGCCCAAAGACTGAGACTACTTACGATAAAATCAGTGAGTTTGATAACCCAAACATGAGGTCCAAACACCTCTGTTGAAAGTCGAAGTAAATATCCAATCATCCCTGGATGATCAAAATAAGACCAATCCAGCTGTTGTCCGTAATAATAATAGTAGGCATCTTGAGGCATTAAGCCCGTGAAGGGAATCAGGAGTAAACGAAACAATTGAAATCCGATAATGATTCCCAGTAGTTGTTTTTCTATTGTAGACTTGCTGTGTATTAAGCTTAAAAGTGCCAATATAATATTGTAAGTTTTTGTAAATTTAAAGAATAAATTGGGTGTACGTAATTTTAAATAGGAATCATTGTAACCTTTGTCACTTTTGATTCGAGTGCATTCGTTTAATTTTGTCGGCAAATAATTTAAAACTTATGAAAGTAGAACAAATATACACCGGATGTTTAGCACATGCTGCTTACTATGTAGAGAGTAATGGAGAAGCTGCAATTTTTGATCCTTTAAGAGAAGTAGGGCCCTATATTGAAAGAGCTGAAAATGATCAAGCAAAGATCAAATACGTCTTTGAAACACATTTTCACGCTGATTTTGTCAGTGGTCATTTAGATCTCAATAAGAAGACAGGAGCTACAATTGTTTTTGGGCCAGGAGCAAAACCTGCCTATGATGCACATATAGCAACTGATGGAGAATTTTTTGAAATTGGTGATTACAAAATAAAGGCAATTCACACTCCAGGTCATACCATGGAGTCTACTACTTATTTATTGATTGATTCAAAGGGTAAGGAACACGGAATTATCACTGGAGATACACTATTTATTGGTGATGTAGGTCGTCCAGATTTAGCGCAACACGTAGTTTCTGATTTGACTGAAGAAAAACTCGCTGGTCATTTATTCGATTCACTCAGAAATAAAATCATGCCTCTTAGTGATGATTTAATCGTCTACCCTAATCACGGAGCTGGTTCAGCCTGTGGAAAAATGATGAGTAGTGAAACAACGGATACCCTCGGTAATCAGAAGAAAACGAATTACGCATTGAGAGCAGATATGACTAAAGAGGAATTCATCAAAGAATTATTAACTGGATTGACAGCTCCTCCTGGATATTTCCCTCAAAATGTATTGATGAATATCAAAGGGTACGACAGTCTCGACGACGTTATGGAACGAGCTACTCAAGCATTAACTCCAGAAGCTTTTGAAGCTGCTGCTAATGAAACTGAGGCCTTGATGTTGGACGTAAGAGCCGATGAACTCTTCTCAAAGGGATTTGTCCCAAATAGTATCAATATTGGAATCGACAGTAATTTCGCTCAATGGGTTGGAGAAATGATACCAAGTGTCAACCAACAAATTCTTCTTATTGCAGATAACGATCGAGTAGAAGAAGCGATCACTAGACTTTCTAGAGTTGGATATGACAATTGTATTGGATACTTAGATGGAGGATTTGAAAGCTGGAAAAAAGCCGGTAAAGAAATTGATACTGTAGAGCGTATTTCAGCTGATGAATTGGTTTCAAAACATAAGGATGGTGAGTTGATTATCGATGTGCGTAAGAAAAGTGAATTTGATTCAGAGCACGTGGTTGGAGCTGTAAATATTCCTTTAAACGAAATGAACAATCACCTTTCAGAATTTCCAAAAGACAAATCTTTTGTAATTCACTGTGCGGGAGGATACCGTTCAATGCTTGCCTCTTCTATGTTAAAGCAAAGAGGTTGGACAAACTTTGTAGATGTAAGAGGAGGATTCGGTCAAATTAAAGATACCGATACTCCAAAGACCGATTATATATGTCCTACTACCTTGTTGTAAGACTATATTTAGTTTAAATATGACAAAGGGTCACGTTTTTAACGTGGCCTTTTTTTTGCAATACAGTTAAGTAAAAATAGAACGATGAGTAAATTTCAAGAACTAATCAATTCACAAAAACCTGTATTAGTAGACTTTTTTGCTACTTGGTGTGGACCTTGTAAAATGATGTCACCCATCTTGGAAAAGGTTAAGGATGAACTGGGAGCATCTGTGAGTATCATTAAAATAGATGTCGATAAAAACCCAAAAGTCGCAGCTCAATATCAGGTAAGAGGTGTTCCAACACTTATTATTTTCAAAGAAGGTCAAATCAAGTGGAGGCAATCAGGAGTCGTATCCGATACCGATCTTATTGGATTACTTAGACAGATGTCGTAAGTTTATATAAAATTAACAAGCATGAAATCCTTTTGGAATCAACGATACGCTCAAGATGAGTACGCATATGGAACAGAGCCTAATTCTTTTTTTAAAAAGGAGCTGGACCAACTAAAACCTGCTAAGTTGTTTTTGGCAGCCGAAGGAGAGGGTAGAAATGCGGTCTACGCTGCTCAACAAGGCTGGGAGGTAGTGTGTTATGATTTTAGTGAAGAGGCTCAAAAAAAGGCTCTGAAATTAGCCCAAGAGAAAGGGGTTTCTATTGATTATCGACTGGGATCTTTAGAAGACATCAACTTTGATTCAGCTGAATTTGATGCGGTAGGTATTGTTTTTGTTCAGTTTCCTGAGGCGATTCGAAGACAGAACTTTCACAAGATCATCTCCTTTTTAAAACCAGGAGGTACTATGATTTTAGAAGCTTTTAGTAAATCTCATTTAGAAGATCAACGTGAAAATCCCAGTGTGGGAGGACCTAAGAACATTAATCAACTCTACGATCTTGAGGCGATTAAAAAGGACTTTGAAGATTTTGAGGTATCCATTGCATCGGAAGAACGCACCGATTTAAACGAGGGCTTATACCATAGAGGTAGGAGTTCGGTAGTAAGATTTGTAGGTAAAAAGAAATGAAACTATTAATTACAGGAGCAACGGGGCTAGTAGGTACTCGATTAGTGGAACACTGTCTTTCATTAGGACATCAGGTTCATTTTTTGAGTACGAGACCGAATCAATTAAATTCAATTCAGGGAGCAAAAGGATTTTTGTGGAACCCACTTGAAGGTACAATTGATAGCGACTCTTTTACAGGAGTAGATACCCTTATCAACCTCGCTGGTTCATCCATTTCAAAACCCTGGTCTAAAAAGAACAGAAAACTCATCTTAGAGAGTAGAATAAAATCGCTCCAAACCTTATACAAAGGCATACAATCACTTGATAATCACTCGATTAAATCTTTCTTAACTGCTTCTGCAATAGGTATTTACAAAGAGGACTACAACAATAAACTCAAGGAAAAAAACACAGTAATCGCCGATGACTTTTTAGGTTCTGTAGTCAGTGCCTGGGAACGAGAAGCAAATTTGTTTTCTGAAATTGGCTTAGATCCAATTATTGTCAGAATTGGACTTGTACTTTCCTCAAAAGGAGGTGTCTTGCCGAGCTTATTATCACCTATCAAGGCTAAAGTAGGTGTTGTTTTTGGAAATGGCGATCAATGGCAATCTTGGATCCATATCGACGATTTGGTTCAAATCATTCTCTTTTTAGCTCAGTCCAATAAAAAAGGTGTTTATAATGCTGTGGCTCCAAATCCCGTTCGACAAAAGGAATTTGTTCGATCAATTGCCAAGGCGTTGAAAAAGAAAATAATCTTATTTAGAATGCCAAAACTAATTGTAAAACTAGTCTTTGGAGAGCGATCTAGCCTTTTGATAAACTCTCACTGTATCAGTGCATCAAAAATCAAAAAAACTGATTATCAGTACAGTTATCCCACTTTGGATCAAGCTCTTGATCATATCGTTTCATAAATTTTTACAATAAGCTTTTGACGGTACTCTTTCATTTGTCAAAAATCCAATGACAATATGACATTAATTCATTATTTGGCAGTACTTTTGCCTCATCATTTTCGAAAATAGAACAGTATGAGTACTACAGATCAAAATACAACTGAAAAAGAAGAGCTTCAAGATGTTGACGTAAAGCAACAGCAAGAGGATAAAAAGGCGGATAAGAAGTCAAAAAAGAAAGAGAAAAAAGACCCTATCAAAGAACTTCAAGAGGAATTGGGTACTGAGAAGGATAAGTTTCTCAGACTTTTTGCCGAGTTTGAAAACTATAAAAAACGAACTTCTAAAGAGCGTGTAGAGCTTTTTAAAACAGCTGGTCAAGAAGTGATTACAGCTTTATTGCCTGTAATTGACGATTTTGATAGAGCTCTTAAAGAAATCGGTAAAACAGAGCAAGACAATGAACTTTTTAAAGGGGTTACATTGATTAACGATAAATTAATCTCGGTTCTCAAGGTTCAAGGGCTCGAAGGAATAGAAGTTGAACAAGGAAGTGAGTTTGACGCAGAGGTTCACGATGCTATTACTCAAATTCCAGCACCATCTGATGATTTAAAGGGAAAAATTATAGATGTTGTCGAGAAAGGATATACCCTAGGAGATAAAATTATAAGACACCCAAAAGTTGTTGTTGGAAAATAAGAGGAGTTTATGAAAGAAGATTATTACGACATATTAGGGGTTGATAAGAGTGCTTCTGCTGCTGAAATTAAAAAGGCATACAGAAAGCAAGCGATTAAATATCACCCAGATAAAAACCCGGGAGATGCTAAGGCTGAAGAGATGTTTAAGAAATCAGCTGAAGCCTATGAAGTCTTGGGTAATGAAGAAAAAAGAGCAAAGTACGATCGCTTTGGACATTCTGCTTTTGAAGGTGGATTTGGACAAGGTGGCGGTATGAATATGGATGATATCTTCAGTCAATTTGGAGATATTTTTGGCTCTGCCTTCGGAGGTGGAGGTTTTGGAGGGTTCTCTGGTTTTGGCGGTGGTGGTCAAAGACGTGTTAAGGGATCCAACTTGCGTATTCGAGTTAAATTAACCTTGGAAGAAGTTGCTAATGGAGTTGAGAAAAAGGTTAAGGTAAGACGTAAAAAAGTGGCCGATGGAGTTACTTTTAAAACCTGTACAACTTGTCATGGTAGTGGTCAACAGACTAAGATTACCAATACGATTTTAGGTAGAATGCAAACAGCTACTACTTGTAGTACTTGTGGTGGTAGTGGGCAATCGATCGATTCAAAACCATCTGAGGCTGATGCACAAGGTATGGTTCAAAAAGAAGAAACGGTTTCTATTAAAATACCTGCAGGAGTAGAAGACGGAATGCAACTTAAAGTTGGTGGTAAAGGAAATGATGCACCTGGAAATGGTATTGCTGGAGATTTGATCGTCGCTATTGAGACCTTAGAACACGATACCCTTAAAAGAGAAGGAAACAACCTTCATTACGATTTGTATATCAGTATCAGTGAAGCAGTATTGGGAACTTCTAAAGAAATCGACACCGTTAATGGTAAAGCTCGAATTAAATTAGAAGCAGGTATTCAATCAGGAAAAATACTTCGCTTAAGAGATAAAGGGATCAAGAGCATTAATGGATACGGAACAGGTGATCTGTTGGTACACGTCAATGTTTGGACTCCAAAAGAACTCAACAAGGAACAGAAAGCCTTTTTTGAAAAGATGTTAGAGGATGATAATTTCGATCCAAAACCAGAAAAATCTGATAAGTCATTTTTTGAAAAGGTAAAGGATATGTTTGCCTAAGCATTCAAATCTTATAAACTTATAAAACCCAGTACCTAGTGCTGGGTTTTGTTTTTTATGTAAATAGCTAGTGATTTAGGTAGAATTCCTTAAATTAGAATATTAAATAAAACTGTTGTGGATAAGCTCAAGAATTTTTTAGCGAACATTAAAGAACTATGGGAATTTAATATTATCGATGGAGATACTGTTAAAATTTCAATAGGAACTGTAGTGAGTCTTGTTCTGGTAATTTTAGCGATTAATGTCGTTCTAAAAATTATTAGAAAACTACTCGACAAACGATTGGAAGAATCGGATCGCTTTAAGTTTGTGAGTGTGTACTCCTTTTTGAGATATTTGTTTTACCTCTTGGCAGTAGTTACCATCCTTCATACTTCTGGAATTGATCTCACCGTATTTTTAACTGCTTCTGCAGCATTATTTGTAGGTATTGGTTTTGCACTTCAATACCTTTTTCAAGATATTATATCGGGAGTCCTAATTATCACAGATCAATCTCTTCACGTTGGAGATGTCATTGAATTAGAAGGTAAGATAGGAAAGGTTACTGAAATTAACCTCAGAACGACTAGAGCTGTAACTAGAGATGATAAGATCATTGTGATTCCAAATCACAAGTTTTTAATAGAGAGTATTTACAACCATACTCAAAACAGGAGGAGTACCATTGAGAAAGTATCCGTAGGAGTAGCCTATGGTTCTGATACCGAACTAGTTGAGAAGTTATTAATCGATATTGTTTCCAATCAAAAGGGCGTGTTAAAAACGACAAAACCCTTTGTGCTCTTTGATGATTTTGGTGATTCTGCTTTAAACTTTTCAGTTATCTATACCACTGCAGATAGTTTTGGAGATAATAAGATCAAGAGTGAAATTCGATTTAAGATTGATAAAGCTTTTAGAGAACACGACATTAATATTCCATTCCCTCAACGAACGGTTCACCTTGTAAATCCCAATAAATAATTATGCCCAATATTCTGGTAATTGAAGATGAAGATGCAATTAGAAGAGTTTTAGTTAAAATACTAAAACAAGAAATTGAACAAGTCCATGTCGAAGAAGCTAATAATGGAAGATCTGGTTTAAAGCAGTTTGAGTCCATGCTTTTTGATTTGGTACTCTGCGATATTAAAATGCCTGATGTAGACGGGGTGGAAGTCTTACAAAAAGCCAAGGAACTCAATTCAGATGTACCCTTTATCATGATCTCTGGTCATGGAGATTTAGAAACAGCTGTAGAAACCATGAGAATAGGTGCATTTGACTATATTTCAAAACCACCAGATCTCAATCGCTTACTGACTTCTGTTAAAAATGCACTCGATAAGAACTTGCTTCAACAGGAGAACAAGCAACTCAAAAAGAAAATAGCCAAAGCCTTTGATATGGTAGGGAATAGCCCTGCTATTGAAAAGATTAAATCAATGATTGAAAAAGTGGCTCCTTCAGATGCTCGAGTGCTTATTACAGGACCCAATGGAACGGGAAAGGAACTCGTAGCTCATTGGTTGCATCAAAAGAGCGGAAGATCCAAATTGCCTTTTATAGAAGTAAACTGTGCAGCGATACCTTCAGAACTCATAGAGAGTGAGCTCTTTGGTCATGTCAAAGGTGCTTTTACCTCAGCGCATAAGGATCGCGCAGGTAAGTTTGAAACGGCACATGGAGGAACTCTGTTTTTAGATGAAATTGGGGATATGAGTCTCTCTGCTCAGGCAAAGGTTCTAAGGGCGCTTCAAGAAAATAAAATAAGTAGGGTTGGTTCAGATAAGGACATTAAAGTTGATGTACGAGTGATTGCTGCAACTAATAAAAACTTAAAAAAGGAAATAGCTGAGGGTAAATTTAGAGAAGATCTCTATCACCGATTAGCTGTAATTTTAATTGATGTTCCAAGTTTAGATGAACGCAAGGATGATATTCCGCTTTTAGTGGCTCATTTTAGCAATCTGATATGTAATCAAGAAGGGAAGGCTGCCAAGGTGTTTAGCGAGGATGCCTTAACACTTTTAAAATCCTATACTTGGACTGGAAATATTCGAGAACTCAGAAATGTAGTGGAACGTCTATTGATTTTAGGTGGAGATACCATCGAAAAACAAGATGTTGAACTCTTTGCAAATAAAAATGATTAAAATGAAAAAAATAGTAGTACTTTTTTTAGCAGTTAGTCTTAGCTGTTTTGGTC
>DAIRFL010000200.1:0-3491 GCA_036795105.1 Flavobacteriaceae bacterium
ACCATAACAAAGGTAGCATCTTGATGAGTAGCTGCCTCTCTCTTAAATTTTGGCTTCATAATTCTACAATTACCACACCAACCAGCTGAATACTGCACGAATACAGTTTGGTTTTCAGCTATAACTTCAGATAGGTTGTCTTGACTTAATTCAATCATCGTTTGAGTATTTGTATTGAATTAGTGAGTAGATAAATAATCCTTAACTCCTTTAAGGTTTTCTTTCATAGCATCTTTACCTTCTTCCCAGTTTGCTGGACAAACCTCACCGTGTGTCTGAACGTGAGAATAAGCATCGATCAATCTCAAGAAATCACTAACTTCTCTACCTAATGGCATATCGTTAACGTTTTCATGGAATACTTTTCCATCTTCGTCAATAAGATAAGTAGCTCTATAAGTAACGTTATCACCAGAAAGCTCAATCACATTGGTTTCTTCGTTATAGCGCTCTTCAACACCGTCTAAAATAGCTAGTGTAGCTGATAAGTTTCTGTTTGAATCTGAAACTAAAGGATACGAAACTCCTTCAATACCACCGTTGTCCTTTGAAGTATTAAGCCATGCAAAATGAGATTCTACTGTATCTACAGAAGCACCAATGACAAGTGTATTTCTCTTTTCAAATTCTCCAAGAGCTTCTTGAAAAGCGTGTAGTTCCGTTGGACAAACAAAAGTAAAATCCTTTGGATACCAGAATAACAATATTTTCTTCTTTTCTGTTTTAGCTTTTTCTAAAACATTTAATTCAAAAGCATCTCCTAATTCGTCGATCGCCTTTACAGTTAAATTTGGGAATTGTTTTCCTACGTATGACATTCTTATAATTTTTTAATGTTAGCAGTACAAATATACAAACTGAACATCTTGAATTATAAGATATTTATCATATTATTCGATTAGATAATAAGAAAAACTTATGATTGTAATTTTTTAATCTTATAACCTATAGCAGCAACCACAAGGGTTGTTATCGGACTGAGCCAATTGAAGAAGCTATACATAAAATAGGAGGCTACAGGAACTCCTAAAACACCTGAGTGATAGGCTCCACAAGTATTCCAAGGTATTAATACAGAAGTCACTGTTCCTGAATCTTCCAGTGTTCTACTGAGGTTTTCAGGAGCGAGCCCTTTGTCTTTATACGCTTTTGAAAACATCTTACCTGGAACTACTAATGCGAGATATTGATCAGATGCAGTGAGGTTTAGCGCTAAACAACTACCTACGGTACTGGCAAATAATCCAAATGTGGTCTTTGCTACTTTTAGCATAGAAGTACTGAGTTTGTTCAACGCTCCAATTCCATCCATAAATCCTCCAAAGACCATGGCACATAAAATAAGCCAAATAGTTCCGAGCATTCCGTACATCCCACTAGAGGAAAAGAGTTCGTTTAGGATAGGGTTAGCGGTCTCAACATTAGTATTAATGGTGATTGCGTTTAAAATGCCTTTATAGGCGTTGACGAAATTGTATTCTAAGGCACCTACTACAATTGAAGGCTGAAAAATTAGTGCAAATACTGCTCCTAAGAGGGTTCCGATCAATAAGGCGATAAGCGGTGGTGTTTTTTTTAAGATCATCAAAATAACTCCAAGAGGAACTAAAAACAACCATCCGTTGATTTCAAAAGTCGTTCTAATTTCTTCTTGAAGCGATCCAATATCGGTCTGTCCACTAATATCTTGAGTTAAGCCAATGATGATAAAGATGATTAAAGTAACTACATAGGTAGGTATGGTTGTTATGGTCATATAGCGAATATGAGAAAACAATTCACCTCCAGCCATAGCAGGAGCAAGATTTGTAGTGTCGGATAAGGGAGACATCTTATCTCCAAAATATGCACCTGAAAGTACTGCTCCAGCAGTCATTCCCATTGGAATTCCCAGTGCATTACCAATTCCAATAAGTGCGATACCTACAGTTGCAGAAGTAGTCCAGGAACTACCTGTTGCTATTGATATAATCGAGGAGATTAAAACTGTAGCCGGTAAAAATATTGTTGGATTTAATATCTCTAAACCGTAGTAAATCATGGCTGGTATAATACCACTCACAAGCCAGGTACCCGATAATGCACCAACCATAAGCAAGATCAAAATAGCACCGGTAGTAGACATGACGTTATGCTTAACGTGATCCATCATACTTTTAAACGATATTTTGTTTTTAAAGCCAATAATTGCAGCAACAGCTCCACCCATTAAAAGCATAAATTGATTGGATCCACTCAAGGCATCATCTCCAAAAACAAATACGTTATACGCTAAAAGTCCAATGAGGATAAAAACGGGAATTAAGGCATCTATTAAGCTGATGTCGGTCTGGGAAGTAGTATTGCTCATAAACTCTTATTAGTATTTAAGGGTAATATTACAAAACTTTATCCAAACATTCCTTCATCTTTTTAAAAGTACTTTCGATATCAGCATCAAGTCCTACTGAGAACCTAATAAGTCCTTCTGATAATCCCATCTCTTTTTGTTCTTCCATACTTATTTCAGAAGAGGTAGAGGTGCCCGAGGCACTAAAGAGTGTTTTGTAGAACCCAAGACTCACTGCTAAATAGCCCAATTTGTGTTCTTGAAGCAGCTCCATATAGGTATTCGCTTTTTCGAGAGACCCCAAATCCAACGTAAAGATTCCTCCATAGCCAATATCCTTTGAGATCATTTGACTAATAAGCTGGTATTGAGGATGAGATTTAAGTCCAGGATAGACTGCTCGAACACCATGTGATTCAAAGGACTCAGCGAGATACATCGCATTTTCAGAATGCTTCTTCATTCTCAGATGTAAGGTTCTCATATTTTTTAAAATGGATGCCGCTCTAAGGCTGTCTAAGGTCGATCCAAGTAACATAGCAGCTCCATTATTAACATCTTTGAGTGAAAGACAGAATTCTTTGGAAGCACATACTGCTCCTGCGACACAGTCTGAAGTTCCATTGATAAATTTGGTCAATGAGTGGATTACAATATCAGCTCCTAATTTTGCTGCACCCACAACCATTGGGCTAAAGGTGTTGTCTACAACAAGAGGAATATTGTGTTTTTTTGCAAGTTGAGCGAGCGCTTTGATATCGGCGACTTCTAATAAGGGATTGCTCAGGGATTCACAGTAGATCAATTTAGTTTGAGGATTGATAGAAGCTTCGACTAAATCGAGATTGGTTATGTCTACAAAATCGGTGCTAATATCGTATTTAGAAACAAAGTTCTTTAAGAACGCATAGGTTCCTCCGTAAATGGTTCTACTGCTCACTATATGAGCTCCACTTGCACACAATTGAAACAATACCGAACTAATAGCTCCCATACCACTAGCGTAAACATTGGCAAATTCAGTTCCTTCTAATTCAGCCATGGCTTCTCCTAAGTATAAATTAGACGGAGAAGAGTGTCTGGTGTACAAATAACATCCTTCGGTGTTTCCCTCAAAGGTGTCAAACATAGTCTTTGCGGCTAAAAAGGTATAGGTTGAAGA
>DAIRFL010000201.1:0-3468 GCA_036795105.1 Flavobacteriaceae bacterium
CATTTGAGTTATTTATCTGCAAATTACTAATTAATTAATGGAAAAAGGAAGTGGGTTTTGTATTTTTGCTGCAGAATTTAATTATTATGACAAAACTCAGTGTTAATATTAACAAAATAGCCACCTTGAGAAATGCAAGAGGGGGATCTATGCCTGATTTACTCAAGAGTGCAGTTGATATAGAATCTTTTGGAGCTCAAGGAATTACCATTCATCCAAGACCCGATGAGCGCCATATTCGCTATCAGGATGCAAGAGATTTAAAATCAATTGTCACTACGGAATACAATATCGAAGGAAACCCTGTTGATCAATTCACTGATTTAGTACTAGAAGTAATACCGACCCAAGTAACCTTAGTTCCAGATGCTGTTGATGCGATTACTTCCAACGCAGGTTGGGATGCCATCAAACATCAAGAATACCTAAAAGGGGTTATTAAAACCTTTAAATCCAAGGGAATTAGAACCTCTATTTTTATGGATCCAGTAGAGGATCAAATCAGCGCTGCTGCTCAAACAGGTGCTGACCGTATTGAACTCTATACTGAAGATTACGCCAAGAGTTATAGCAAAGATAAAGAGGCTGCCATTGCACCCTATATCAAAGCTGCTGAACTCGCTCATCAATTGGGTCTCGGCATCAATGCAGGTCATGATTTGAGTCTTGAAAACATTGAGTACTTCAGTAAAAATATCCCTTATTTAGATGAAGTATCCATCGGTCACGCTCTCATCTGCGAATCCCTTTATCAAGGCCTTGAAACAGTTATCAAGAGCTATTTAAAAGCGATGAATTAATGAAGTTGCATTCACTGATACTCGGAGAAACAAACGCGAGAGACCTCATTATTCTACACGGGTATTTAGGGATGTCTGACAATTGGAAAACTCTTGGTAAGGCCTTCTCTGAAGCCGGTTTTAGAGTTCATCTTCTCGACCAAAGAAATCACGGAAGAAGTTTTCACTCAGATGATTTTTCCTATGAATTAATGGTAGAAGACCTCATCGCTTATATGGATCAACACCAAATTCAGACAGCATCAATTCTCGGTCACTCCATGGGAGGTAAAACTGCTATGTTTGCTTGCTGTAATCAAGCTGAACGTTTTGACAAACTGATCGTGGCTGATATCGCTCCAAAAAAATACGCTCCACACCACCAAGTAATCATCGCATCTTTATTAAAACTCTCTAGTAAAGAAATCAAATCTAGAGCAGAAGCTGACCGGGAGTTAGCTGAGAACATCAAGGAATTTGGGATTCGTCAATTCTTACTTAAAAACCTCTACCGAAAAGAGGATAAATCCCTAGGGTTTAGACCAAATATTAAAGTTTTAGGAGCGCATATGGAAGCTATTGGAAAGGCCTTAGAAAATGATCAAAAGTTTGAAAAACCTACTCTTTTTATCCGAGGTGAACTTTCAAATTATATCTTAGATGAGGACCGAGTGACACTCGACTACCACTTCCCTGTAAACACTCTTAAAAGCATTCCAAATGCTGGACATTGGTTACATGCAGAAGATCCAAAACGCTTTTACGACTACGTCATTGAGTTTCTGAAATAAAAAATAATAACACTTTTTTCATATAATTTTACTATTTTAGTAGGATAAGCTCAGTTGCTTAACCAAACTAAACGTGTTTATTCATGAAAAAACTAACTTATTTACTGCCCTTAGTTGGATTAATGTTTATCAATTGTTCAAAAGAAGATCCAGTTGACAACACCAACAACAATAACAATAATGAAACAGTAACCTATACAAGTGGTTCAGCTGATTTTAGCAAATACGTCGCTTTAGGTAACTCCCTCACCGCTGGTTTTTCAGATGGTGCCTTATTTATTGAAGGACAAACAAATTCATTCCCCAACCTCTTAGCCAATCAATTTGCACTAGCAGGTGGTGGAGAATTTAAAACTCCTTTTATGGCCGACAATCTAGGTGGTGCAACTCTTGGAGGAACTCAAATTCTATCCAATAGAATGATTCTTTCATTTGCATCGGGTTCCCCTAATCCAACTGTAATCCCTGGAAGTCCAGGCACTGAGATTGCAGTTCATTTGGATGGACCATTTAACAATATGGGAGTACCAGGTGCTAAGTCTTATCACCTACTAGCTCCAGGTTATGGAAATGTTCAAGGGGTAGCTCTTGGACTCGCCAATCCTTTCTATGCTCGATTTGCATCTAGCGGAACTTCAACAGTAATTGCTGATGCTGCTTCACAAATTCCGAGTTTTTACTCCATGTGGATTGGAAGCAACGATGTTTTAGGATATGCTATGGCTGGAGGAGCTGCTGTCAATCAAGCAGGAAACCTCAACCCTGCAACCTATGGAGGAAGTGATATTTCTGATCCAAATGTAGTAGCTGGCGCAATCAATGGAATGGTTCAAGCTTTGGGTGCAACAGGTGCCAAAGGAGTTATTGCAAATATTCCAGATGTTACTGGAGCTCCGTTTTTTACAACAGTTCCACACAACCCAATACCTTTAGACGCTGCTACAGCTGCAGCAGTTAACCAAGCCTACGCTGCTTATAACGGTGGACTGCAAGCTGCTTATGCTGCTCTAAATGCTGCTGCTCCAGGTTTATTCACTGCAGAGGAAGTTGCCGCTCGTACCATTAGTTTTGAAGCAGGACTTACCAATGCTGTAGTAATTTTAGATGAATCCTTGACCAATCTTGGAGCGATTAATCCTGCATTTGCTGCCTTACCACAAATACGTCAGGCGACAGCAGACGATTTATTAGTTTTGACTTCTAAAAACGTTATTGGAACTCTAGCGGATCCTTCCAATCCTTTATCAGTAAATGGAGTTGCTATTCCACTGGCAGACAAATGGGTACTCACCCCTGCGGAACAAACTGAAATTGCAACAGCTATTACTGCAATCAATGCCAATATTGCTGGAATTGCTCAAGCAAATGGATTAGCTTTAGTAGACACCAATGCATTTTTCAACAATGCCGCTGCCAATGGAGTTGCGATGAGTGACGGATCAGTCCTCACCACTACTTATGGTTCAGGTGGGCTATTCTCTCTCGATGGGATTCACCCTTCACCAAGAGGAAATGCGGTTATTACAAACCTTTTTATAAAAGCCATCAATGCTAAGTATGGATCGGATCTACCAGAGGTAGAACCTTTAGCTTACAAAGCATTGTACTTACAATAAACATTAACTAAACTAAACTAGATTAGGCGTCCTTTTAGGGCGCCTTTTTTTATGCTCTCAGCTATTGCAAACTCATTAAAAAGCATTACTTTTGCAGCCCAATTGAATATTCTAAATAGCAAGAAATGAATGTAGTAAAGACTCAAATCGACACTTTAAACGCAGAATTAAAGGTTAGTATTGACAAATCTGATTATGCAGATAAGGTAGAAGACATTTTAAAGAATTACCGCAAAACAGCAAATATACCTGGTTTTAGAAAAGGTCAAGTTCCTATGGGAA